>JAKAPN010000095.1 GCA_021822995.1 archaeon | reverse complement strand
GATGAAATACACCAAGTTAGGCGGCACAGGTCTGAAGGTCTCACGGCTCTGCATAGGGTGCATGAGTTTCGGGGGCGCCGACGCGAAGGGGTTCGAGTGGACGCTGGGATACGACGACTCGAAGCGAATCATAGACAGGGCAATCGACCTGGGCATCAACTTCTTCGACACGGCAGACGTGTATTCGAACGGGAAGTCGGAACAGATCGTAGGGAAGGCGTTGGCAGGAACGAGAAATCAGATTGTGCTGGCCACGAAGGTCGGTCTCCCTACGGGGGAGGGACCCACAGACAGAGGCCTTGGAAGAAAACACATCATGCGCAACCTGAAACGCTCCCTCACCAACCTGAAGACAGACCGGGTTGACCTCTACCAGATTCATCGTTGGGACTATGCTACGCCAATCGAGCAGGTCCTCAAGACGCTCACCGACGCCGTCAGGAAGGAGGGAGTGGTCGATCACATCGGCGGTTCCAGCATGTGGGCATGGCAGTTTGCCAAATCACTTTACACCAGCGAAAGGCTCGGACTAGAACGCTTCAAAACAATGCAGAACCACTACAACTTGGCTTACAGGGAGGAGGAGAGGGAGATGATACCTCTCTGCAGGGAAGAAGGGGTCTCCCTCATCCCTTGGAGCCCCCTCGGCAGGGGGTTCCTCACCGGGCGGTACAAGCGGAGAGCCAAGCCTACGGGCAAAAGATACACAAAAGACCGCTACCTGAGTGGCAGGTACTTCAAACCAGAAGACTTCGACGTAGTCGAGAGCTTGGAGGAGGTGGCAGAGGAGAAGGGAGCAAAGCCCGCACAGGTCGCCATCGCGTGGCTTCTAACCAAAGACAACGTCGCATCTCCCATCATAGGGCCCACCAAGGTCGAGCAACTCGACGAACTGGCCGAGGCGGCCGACCTTCACCTGAACCCAACAGACATCAAGAGGCTGGAAGAGCCGTATCGGCCCCACCCTGTCTTGGGGCATGAGTGAAAGCCACCGGAACACACGCGCATAGGGCTTAAGACACACCAAGGCGTCGCGCGTTCAAATGTCCTTCTCTGCTGAACGGGCATGGGAGCGGGTAAAGACGCTAGCTCCCTTCCCCGAGCATCTTCATCCGTATTACCTGGACATACTCTCGCAGTACGAAGCCGCGCAGAACTTGGCTGCAGCGGCACGCTCCAAGGGACACGACCCCACAGATTCCGTGGAAAGCAAAACGGTGTTCGATCTCGCGGACCGTGTGAATCAGATGCTCCGCCTGGACCAATTTGAGGGGCTGGTCGACAGGCTGCGAGAACTGCTTCATACGACGACCAAGGAACGCGCAGCGCTCGCGATATCACAGGAGATTGCCCTTGGAAAATTCGGCGCTCTTGAGAGGCACGAGGCCCTCAGCTACGGCGTCAGGGCGGGGCTGGCCGTAATGACCGACGGGGTCACTGTGGCACCCCTAGAAGGGATATCTGCCGTGACAATAAAACAGAACGACGACAACACAGACTATGCCTCTGTGTCCTATGCAGGGCCAATGCGCTCGGCAGGGGGTACCGAAGCAGGATTCTCGCTTGTCATCGCTTACCTCACCGCCAAGAAACTAGGCCTGAGCAACTATAGGGCTCGCCAAGAAGAGATTGACCGTTTCGCCGAGGAACTGCGGATCTACGAACGCGACGTTGCCAACTTCCAGTACAAAGTGACTGACGACGACATCAGGAGGGCGATTTCGAACATACCCGTCGAGATAGATGGAATCGAGACCGACCCGATAGAAGTCGTGGTCCACAGAAGCCTGAAGCGCGTAGGAACCGATCGGCTCAGGGGAGGTGCACTTCGGGTCCTTAACGACGGCGTCATCGGCAGGGCAAACAAACTCTCGAAGAAGCTAGCGAGCCTCAGCATAACGGGGTGGGAGTTCCTGTCTATGCTGAAGGGCGGGACCCAGCAGACTACCAACGAGACGGAGAAGGCTGGGGCTCACTTCGACGAAGTCATCTCGGGGAGGGCAGTGCTCTCTATGCCGAGGAGCAAGGGGGGCTTCAGGCTCAGGTATGGCAGGTCTGTCAACACCGGTCTTTCGACGTTAGGGATACACCCCGCCGTGGCGACCCTTCTCGATTTTCCAGTGGTGACCGGAACGCAGGTCAAGGTAGACATGCCGGGGAAGGCAGCCACCGTCGCCTTTGTCGACTCGATCGAAGGCCCTACTGTATTGACGAAAGACGGCAGCGTGGTCAGGGTGACTTCGGTGTCGCAGGCGGAAGAGATCCACGACTCCCTGGCCAAAGTCATTGACCTGGGAGACGTACTTGTAAGCTACGGCGACTTCCTCGAGAACAACAAGGCGCTTCCTCCTTCACCCTATGTTTCCGAATGGTGGGCCCAGGACCTGGCCAAGGCACTGGCTGGTCTGCAGGGAGCCTCCCAGGCGGTCGAATCCATTGGGATACCCGCCCACAGAGCAGCGGAGCTCGCGGCGTCGCCATTCACGACGCCGTCGGCGGTCGAATCCATAGCCATTTCCAAGTCCTTGGGCATCCCCTTACATCCTTCCTTCACCCCTCGTTTCGATCGCGTTGGCGCTACCGACCTGGCCGAGCTGAGGAGGAACGCCAGAGCCGACGGCCCCGATGTCATAATCGACGTGGCCGTTCCTCAGATCCGATGGATTCTCAACACATGTCTGATAGAACATCGGATAGAGGGGAATCAGGCGATCGTCAGGGGGGAGTGGGCGCTTGTGCTACGCACCCTGCTCGGACTCGACGACCCGGGGCTTGCAGTTCAAGTGGACGACCCAGATTATCTCAAACACATCTCAGGAATCCAGCTCGGCCGCCAGAGCACCACCACCATCGGCATCAGGGTGGGGCGGCCCGAAAAGGCGATGGTCAGGAAAATGAAGCCTCCCGTGCACGCGCTGTTCCCCGTGGGTTACGAGGGAGGCGCAATGCGCGACGTCCTCACGGCGGCGAAGTCGCAGAGAGTCGAGATTGAAGTTGTAAACCTGTATTGCCAGAAATGCGACCAGCGTCGTTTGGCGACGAAGTGCGAGGTCTGCGGCGAGCCCACGGAGTCCTTCATGGCATGCCCAAGATGTGGCGCGACGACTCAGGATAACACCTGTCCCAACTGCAAAGCAAAGACTCTCCCCTACTCCAAGATGAATTTCGACTTTAGGTCTCGGCTCGAAGCGATGAGAGCCAAGATCCCATACAACTCGGCGAAACACGTGAAGGGTGTTAGGGGACTTACAAGCGTGACCAAATTCCCCGAGGCCCTCGAGAAGGGCGTCATCAGGAGCAGGCACGACACCTATGTCTACAAGGACGGCACCCTGAGGATAGACGCAACCAACGAACCTCTCACTCACTTCAGGCCAAGCGACGTGAAGGGGGACATCTCCACTCTGATCGGCTTGGGATACTCACACGACATACATGGGACGCCGCTCACGGAGACGGACCAAATACTCGAGCTGAAACCACAGGACATAATCGTGCCCACCGATATCGGCCCCGACTTGGTGAAGATGGCGCAGTTCATCGACGACGAGCTCCAGAGTCTCTACGGCCTAGAGCCCTTCTACTCGGTCCGAGAGCCGAAGGACCTCCTGGGCAAGATTGTCATCGGTCTCGCCCCACATACTTCCGTGGGGGTGGCTGGGAGGATTGTTGGATTCTCCGCTACCGAAGTCTGCCTGGCAAATCCTTACTGGCATTCCGCGAAGAGGCGAGATTGTGACGGAGACGGGGATTCGCTCTTGCTGCTCGTGGACGCGCTAATCAACTTCTCCCTGCAGTACGTACCCGCGCAGATAGGAGGGTACATGGATACCCCGCTCCTCATACAGCCAGTCATACTCCCTTCGGAGGTCGACGAACAAGCGCACAACTTCGACATAACTTCCAGCTACCCGCTCGAGTTCTACGAGAAGACACAGAGCACCCCACCAGCCGCGGCAATGGCCCCGATGATCGAGCGAATCGGATCACGCCTAGAGAGTGACAGGCAGTTCTACGACTACGGGTTCACCCATCCAACTAGTGCCATCACAATCAAGCGCTCCCGCGCTTCCTATTCGACCCTCCGCACTTTGAACGAGAAAATAGCGAAGCAGATCGAAGTCGCATCATTGGTCGAAGCTGTCTCCACCAAGGACGTGGTCGAGTCGATAATCAAGACACACTTGATCAGGGACATCATGGGGAACGCGAAGAAGTACGCCACCCAGGCGTTCAAATGCAAGAACTGTGGTCTGACGCTCAGGCGTCCTCCGCTTTCATCGAAGTGCCCCAGCTGCGGTGGGGAGATTCGAGGGACGCTGACGAGGGCATCGGTCGAGAAATATCTGCACATCGCTCAGAAGTTGGCTCGAGACTACGACGTGGACTCGTACATCCGGAGCCGGCTGGACATGCTTCAGAGGGAGCTGGACCAGCTATTCCAGGGCCCGAGGAAGGCGGACCAGCTGGAGCTGACGGATTTCCTGACGCCGTCCCTATCCAAATGAGTATGCCGGCGAATCCCTGAAAGAGTATTTGACCTTCTGGAATCCCTTCCTCAGTTCTTTGATCCTGCCCACGACCTCGCGCTTCTTGGTTCCTCCCATGCCGACGTGTACCAGCTCGGCAATCTCCTTCATCTCGGACTTCCCCATGCCGAGCCGCGTAAGTTCGGAGACCCCTAACCTGATGCCCCCGGGGTTGGTGTAGTGCCTTCCGGCCTGTAGGTCGCCAGGGATTGGCTCCCTATTGCATATTATGTTCTGGTCCTCCAACAATCTCTCAACCACTCCGCCGTCAGAATACCGGGTCACGTCAAGCGCAACCTGATGGGACATCGTGTATCCATTCTTCTCGCCCAGCACCGTCTCGCCTAGTTCGGCAAGCCTAATCGCAAGGGCCTGGGCGTTCGATACGACGTCTTTCGCGTACCTCCGACCGAACTGCAAGAACTCTGCAAAGACCATGGCCTTCGCCGCGACCCCGTGCAGATGGTGATTGCTCGCAGTCCCTGGGAACACTGCCTTCTTCAGCGCCTCGGCCAGCGCTGCGGTAGACGCGATGGCTCCTCCCTGCGGGCCGAACAGCACCTTGTGTGTGCTGAAGGTCATCACCTGAGCGCCCTCCCTAAGCGGGTCTTGGAACTGCCCGCCTGCTATCAGTCCGGCTA
>JAKAPN010000094.1 GCA_021822995.1 archaeon | reverse complement strand
CCTCGACCCTCAGCCTGATGACGCCGTCTGCCAGGTGCAGGTAGTCTCCCTTCTTGACAGAACGGAGGAGCTCGGGATAGTTGACCGATACGACGGCCGAGTCCCCAACGATGTCGCCTGAGACCAGCTTCAGCCGTGCGCCCCGGGCGAGGTCGACCGCTCCGCCTCTGACCTTGCCCACCCTGATCTTCGGGCCCGGCAGGTCCTGGAGGATAGCCACGGTCCTCCCTGCCCTTCTGGCTTCGGAGCGTATCGTCCGAATCTCCTCGAGGTGGCTGGCCCTGTCGCCGTGAGAGAAGTTTATCCTAAAGACGTCGACCTGGGTCACGAGCTTCCTCACAACACCAGCTCCCCTCGTGGCAGGACCTATCGTGGCTACTATCTTCGTCCTTCTCAATTCACGCATCCCCGGGCCAGGGGAAGAATAAACCTAGACCTCCGCTTCCACCGTCGGGTGCCCGAATTCAGGGTGCGGGCGGGGCGGGCTCGTCCGGCTTGCGCTCGGCGGGGCTGTGCTCGCCATGGATGTACACGTTCCCTCTGAGCATCGAGGCAAGAGCGGCTGCGATGGAGAGCGCAGCTCCGATGTAGAAGGAGAGGTCAAGGGCCGAAGCGAACGCAGGCGCGATCGCGTTGGGGAAGAACGTCGACCCCACCAGGTACGCGTATGTCGCCTTCGGTATCTGCGCGACCACCGGTGCGAGCTGAGGAGACGCCAAGATCGAAAGCATGGGGTTGTACCCCAGGAACGCCGAGAAGAGAGCGCTGGTCGGGGAGATGGAAGCGAAGGCGTCCGCCAGCTTGGGGACTCCGGCGCTGACCATTGCGCTGGAGAGGGCGCCAGGGAGGCCCTGTGACAGTCCAGCTATGATTATGGTGAAGAAGATGGCGAGGCTGATCGTCTGTCCCGTGTTCTGCAGGGTGGCGCGCATCCCCGAAGCCGCGCCTCGGTGCTCCGGAGGGACTGCGTTCATTATCGACGCGATGTTCGGCGCGGCAAAGAGCCCGCCGGCCATCCCCATCACCAGGATAACGATGGCGAAAGATAGGTAATTGAAATTGTATGGGAGGAAGGACAACGCGATGAAGGTCCCGGCGGTCACGACCATGGCGAGAGTGGCGAAGATCCTGGCCCCGTATTTGTCCGACAGGTAGCCGCTCACCGGCCCCATTATCGCGAATCCTGCTATCATGGGTATCATGTAGACGCCGGCCCAGAAGGGCGTGTCCTGATAGTTGACCCCGTGGAGTGGGAGCCAGATCCCCTGCAGGAGGATTATGAGCATGATCTGCACTCCGCCTCTCCCCACCGACGAAAGCACTCCCGCCAGGTTGGCGGCGCTGAACATCCGGTTCTTGAAGAGACCCATGTGGAACATCGGGTCGGTGACCTTGGTCTCAATGAAGGGGAAGGCGACGAGGAGGCCGATCCCGGCTACGAGCGAGGCGACCACCCATGGGTCGTACCATCCCATTGGGGAGCTGCCGTAGGGCTCGAGGGCGTAGGTGACGCCCAGTATGAGGAGCGTCAGGCCGGACGCGAACGTGATGTTCCCCCATACGTCTAGCTTCTGCCCCTTGCGTGTTATCCCGTTGTCCTTGAGCTTCCAGTAGGACCACACTGTCCCGAGCGCGCCAACTGGCACGCTCACCAGGAAGATGTACCGCCAGTCGAAGATCGCAAGGACCCCCCCGAGCACCAGCCCGACGAGCGAGCCTGCTATCGCGGCCGTCATGTTGATCCCGAGGGCCTTCCCCCTTTCCCTCGGAGGGAAGGCGTCGGTGAGTATCGCTGCGCTGTTCGAGAAGAGGAACGCGCCACCCACCCCCTGGATTATCCTGAAGACGATGAGCTCCGAGGCGCCGAGGTCGCCCGTGTTAGGCGTCGCCGCGCAGAGAAGAGATCCGACCGTGAAGATGGCGAAGCCCAGGTTGAACATCCTGACCCTGCCGTAGATGTCCGAGATCCTGCCGAAGGAGACCAGGAGCGTGGACGTAACAAGGCTGTAGCCGAACAGTATCCACAGCAGATACTCGAACGACGTGAGAGGGTCTATCGCTATGCCCCTGAAGATCGCCGGGAGGGAGATGAGGACTATCGTCCCGTCGATGGCTGCCATCAGAGTCCCGATGGTTGTGTTCGAGAGCGCGACCCACTTGTAATCTACCAACTCGCTATCCTCCTTGTTCAGTGTCTTTTCGTAAACGCCGTACGAGCGGTCAGCGGGGCTTCCTCAAGCTCTGAATTGACCCATTCGATCTGCGACTCCATGAACACTTTCACTTCCCTGAGATATGCGCCCCTCTCCGACTTTGGGAGCTGAGATATCATCTGGCGGAACAGGTCGATGCCGTCCTTGTATCGGCTGACCATCGCGGGGACCATCACTGAAGGCGGCAGGATGTCGGCGAAGAGCCTCCCTAGGACGCGCTCCCGCCTCCCCATGTTGGAGAGACGCGCGCGGAGCCTTTCGAACTCCCTCCTCCCTTTGGGCGATATCGCGTAGGACTTTGGGCCCTTGCCCGCATGGTCGGCTTGCCTCGCCAACCCGTCGGACACCAGCCCCTTCATGAGCGGGTAGATCGTCCCTGGGCCAGGCTTCCATGCGCCGTCGGTCTTTTCATCTATCTTCTGCATGATCGAATATCCCGTCTCCGTCCCTCGCGAGAGCTGGGCGAGGATGTAGAGCCTGAGGAACCCCCTGGGGACAGCCTGAGGGTGCAGCCATCTCTTTGGCAGTGATCGGACCATGCGAAGGAGAGGCCGTCGTTTCCATGCAATATAAACTAGTATACTATATCGTATTCGATAATCCTTAAATGGACAGGAGCGGAGGCCGCCTCAGAAAATTCAATGGCTCCCTCTCTTGAAGCTGTCCAGCTGACGAAGAACTTCGGGAGCTTCACCGCGGTCTCCGGGCTCGACCTGAAAGTCCAGGGGACGAAGTGCGTCGGGTTCCTTGGGCCGAACGGGGCGGGCAAGACCACGACGATGAAAATGTTCACCGGCCTTATTGCGGCGACGAGCGGGTCCGCGCTGATAAACGGCGTCGATGTAAGCAAGGATAAGAAGTCCGCGCTCGCGTCATGCGCCACCCTCATCGAGACCCCCGAGATCTACTCGTCTTTGACGCCGAAGGAGGCCCTGTCGATGATATGCGAGATCAGAGGGGTGCCCAAGGCCGAGAGAGGAAAGCGGATAGACGAAGCGCTGGGTCTGGTCAAGATGACCGAGTGGGAGAACAAGAGGGTAGGGAGCTTCTCAAAGGGGATGAAGCAGAGGGTCAACGTAGCTTCAACCCTCCTGAGCGACCCGGAGGTCATAATCCTCGACGAGCCCTCTACCGGGCTGGACCCGAGGGGGATGAGCGAGGTCAGGAGCATAGTGAAGTCTCTGAGCGACAGGCTCGTGTTCATGAGCTCCCACCTGCTCGCAGAGGTGACCGAAGTCTGCCAGGAGGTGGCGCTTGTAGACCACGGCAAGCTCCTTGTCTACGACACACTCGAGAACGTCACCGCCAGGTTCTCAGGGGGCGGAGGGTCGGTTCAGGTCGGTTTCAGCCGAATGGTAGACGAGGAAACCGCGTCGAAGGTCTCAAAGTTACAGGGGGTCCAGGGCGTGACGAGGTCCAACGACAGGCACCTGATCGTCAGGTTCGACCCGAAGGCAGTATCCCAGGACAAGCTCTTCGAGGGGGTTGCGGGGCTGAAGGCCGGCGCTGTGAGCTTCGAGCAGGCGTCGGGGCTGGAGGACGCGTATCTGAGCCTCATCAAGGAGACGCTCTGACATGGCGACCAAGGCCAGGGTGGGGAGCGGCTCGCAGATCGGGATCATAACCCGGTACAACTTCCTCAACTACTTCAGGGCGCGGAGATTCTACGTCATGCTCTCGATCATGCTCCTCATCTCCCTCCTGTTGACCGCCGTCGTGGGGTACTACAGGCCAGTCACATTCCTCGGCATCCCAGGGGAGTCTGCGTCCACCGCGGTCCTCGGTTTCTATGGCGCCGGGTGGGGGAGCTTCGTCAGCATCGTGGTGATACTCTCAGCCGCGTTCTTCGGCGGAGACGCCATATCGGGCGAGTTCCAGAACAGGACGGGCTACTTCCTGGTCCCCAACCCGATCAGGAGGTCGGCGATCTATGTCGGGAAGTGGATCGCGGCGCTGGCAGCTTCTACTATCATACTCCTGATCTTTGCGGGGGTCATGCTCGCCAACGGGCTCTATTACTTCCCCGGCAACGTCCCATGGGAATTCGCGCAGTCGGTCGCCTTCGCGTGGATCTATCTGGTGGCAGCCCTTTCTCTGACGTTCGCCTTCAGCTCGCTGTTCAAGAGCAGCTCGATATCGATCCTCATGAGCGTCATCCTGCTCCTTTTCGTGTTCGGCGTCATCGACACGGTGTCGTCGGCTGTGGCAGGGGTCGAACCATGGTACTCCATCACCTACGGCGCGGGGATTATCACGAGCATCCTGAACGTCCCTTACCCCGCGCACCAGCTGACCCAATCGCTCGGCTCCCTCGCAGGCGGGCCGAACAGGACGAACGCGCGGTTCCAGCTCACCACGTTCAACGCGACCGTCCCCGAAGGGCTTGGGATACTCCTCGTCTACTTCGTGGCGATGGCGGCCCTGGGGCTCTGGCTGTTCGAGCGGAAAGAGTTCACTTCGTGATTCAGCCGCTGGTCAGCATGAAGTCGTGGACCTTGCCGTCCTGAAGGTTCGCTAGCACCCCCCTGAGGATGCCGTCGGCGTACTCGCTCCCTGGGTTCAGGCACAGGGTTCGGCCGATCCTGGTGAACCCCTTCGACTCGTGGATGTGCCCGTGCAGGCCTATGAGCGGCGCGTGCGACTCGATGGACTTCCTCACCGCTGTGCTCCCGGCGTGTATGAACTTGATCCCAAGCCCATCCTTGACGTAGTTGAAGTCGTGGCTGACCGCCGGCGCCCTGTCCAGCTCGGTGTCGATGGGCGGGACGTGGAGGTTGTAGACTGCGTTTTCGGGCCGCCTGACCTGGGCCGCGAGCGCTTCGATCATCTCCCCCAGCTTCTCTTCGCTGACCTCTCTGGGACTCTTCCAGGGCGTGGGGTTGGCGTAGCCGAGCGTTATCATCTCGTACCCCCCGTCCAGCTCCACGACCTTGTTCTCTGGGTTGACCACCGGCCCGGAGTCGAC
>JAKAPN010000093.1 GCA_021822995.1 archaeon | reverse complement strand
TTCCCCCGGGGTAAGCGCGTCACGGTGAAAATCGTCTCGGTCAGCCCGCTGGTCGCCGAACCGGTCTCCAGGGAGAAGACAGGCCGTTACTGGGGGTATGCGGTGGAGGAGAAGTCGCCGAAGGAGGTGCTTGAGGACCAGAGGTTCAAGTTGACCATCGCCACCTCTAGGCTGGGCATCCCTCTCAGAGATGCGCTCGGACCTTTGAAGGCGGAAGCCGCTGGCGCGAAGAGCGTCAAGCTGGTCTTTGGGTCGCCGCAGCGAGGACTCTTCGATGTGTTCGGCGGCGACCTTCCGAAAAAGGCGCGGTTCGTGGTCAATCTTTTCCCTGGTCAGCAGGTCGAGACTGTAAGGACGGAGGAGGCGATTTTCGCCGGTTTGGGACTTGTAGGCGTGCTTCGCGCCGAGAAAGCTTAAGTGTAAACCGCAAAACGGGCCTCAGGAAAGGAAGGTTTAGCGCGAGATGGGTCATAGGAAGTATTCTGCCCCGCGCAGAGGTAGTCTTGCATACAGGCCGAGGGGACGTGCCAAAAGTTTCGTCCCTAGGGTGAGGACCTGGCCGAAGGTGCTGACCGAGAAGCCTGTCCTCCTGGGGTTCCCAGGGTACAAGGCTGGGACTGTTCACGTGATCACGGTGGACGACAGGGCGAAGACCCCGAACTTCGGCAAGCCGCTGTTCAATCTGTCTAGCGTGATTACCCTCCCAGATGCCCAGGTCATCGGGCTGAGGCTGTACGGGCACGAGAACGGACAGGACTTCGCCATTTCAGACGTGAAGCAGCCAGGACAGGCAATGGACAAGCTCCCTCTTGACAGGACCGCGCGCGTATCGGCCCTGGTTTCGTCAGTCCCGAGGGAGGCCGGCCTGTCGCAGAAGAAACCGGTCGTCATGGAGGTCGGGGTGTCAGGCGGGGAGGTGAAGGCCCAGGCGGAGTTCGTCCTTGGGCTGATAGGGAAGAAGGCGAAGTTCACTGATTCTTTCAAGCCCGGGATGTACGTCGACGTGCTCGGGATAACGAAGGGCAAGGGATTCGAAGGGCCCATCACCAGGTTCGGAGTCAAGAGGAAGCAGCACAAGTCCAGGAAGAGCGTGAGGGCCGTGGCGGTAATCGGGCCATGGCACCCTGCGGCGGTCATGTACACGGTGGCAAGGGCAGGGCAGATGGGTTTCCACCAGAGGACGGAGACAGGAAAGAAGATTCTGCTCGTTGGGAACGCTTCGGCGAACCCGATAACGCCGGCAGGAGGGTTCGAGCACTTCGGGAGCGTAGGAGGGGATTACGCCGTAGTGAAGGGAGCAGTCCCGGGGCCCGCGAGGCGGTTCGTTGTGGTCAGGATGAAGGCGAGGGGCTTCGCGAAGAACCAGAACCCGCCCAACGTAATCGAAGTGAGCACGATGGCGAGGGCCAGATGACAAAGGCACAGGTCATAGGCCTGGACGGGAAGCGTTCCGGAGAAGTAGAAGTCCCGTCGGTTTTCGACGCGGAGCTCAGGACTGACCTTGTCAGACGGATGTTCTGGCTGGTAGGGTCGCACCATCTGCAGCCGAAGGGGAGAGACCCCATGGCAGGCGAGAGGACTACCGCGGAAACTCACAGTCCGCCGACAGGGACCGGAAGGTCCAGAATCCCCAGGGTGAAAGGAGAGAGGTACTCCAGGGGAGGGATGGCCGGCGGGGTCGCGAGCGTCGTGAAAGGCAGACTTCCGCATCCTCCGAGGTCGGAAAAGGTAATCCATCTCGGCGTCAACAAGAAGGAGAGACGGCTTGCGACTGAATCTGCGATCGCATATACTGCCAACCTCGATGCGGTAAAAGCGAGAGGCCACAGGGTAGGGAAGCTTTCGCTCCCCATTGTAGTGGCAGACGACATCGAGACCGTGGAGAAGACTGGAGAGCTGGTTACGTTCCTTGAGAAAGTGGACCTGAAGTCTGAGCTTCAGAGAGTGGACGGACATGTGAAGAGGAACACCGGGAAGAGAAGGCTCAGGGGAAGGGCGTACAGGACGGGGACGGGGCCGCTGATAGTAGTTACCAACGATAGAGGGGTCGGGAAAGCGGCCGGCGGGATCCCCGGAGTGGGAGTCACCAAGGTTGAGAGCCTCAGCGTGCTCGACTTGGCGCCAGGAGGAGTCCCCGGGAGGCTCACGCTCTGGACCGAGTCAGCGCTTGGTGCGCTGGTGGCAAGGAAAACGGAGGCCGCAGCCTGATGAGGCTCGAGGACGCCCAGAAGATACTCAAGAGGCCGTACGTCACCGAAAGGACGTTCGACCAGATTGAAAAGGAGAACAAGCTCTGCTTCTTGGTAGAAGACAGGGTGTCGAAGACGCAGATCGCCAACGCGGTCCAGGCGCTCTATGAGGTGAAGGTGAAAGCGGTGAACACGTCAAGGACCGTGAGGGGAAAGAAGGCGTTCGTGAGGTTGACTGAATCGGGGAAGGCAGCGGAGCTTGCGACAAAGTTGGGGCTGGTGTAGACCATGGGTAAGAGAATTCTCCAGCGGAGGCGCGGAAAGGCAGGGATACAGTTCAGGGCCCCGAGCAAGGGCAAGATTGCCCCCGTCAGATATCCGAAGGCTGCGACCGAAGGGTCTGCCACGGTCACTGCAATCCTGGATGAGAGGGGGCGCAGCGCGCCGCTCGCTCAGATCAGGCTGGACGGGGACAAGTACACCTACCTGCCTGCGGTCGCGGGCTTGTCAGTCGGGCAGCAGTTGAGCGTGGGTTCAACAGGACAGGTCCTCCAAGGGAACATCATGCCGCTGTCCAAGATCCCGGAGGGGACCAGGGTATGCAATGTGGAACTCAGGCCGGGAGACGGCGGCAGGTTTGTCCGGGCCTCAGGGACTTCGGCGGTGCTCTTTTCGAAGGCGAACGGAAGGGCGATAATCAAGCTACCATCGGGGAAGAACATTCTTGTAAACGACAGCTGCAGAGCAACGGTCGGCGAGATCGCGGGCGGAGGAAGAAGGGAGAAGCCATTCCTCACGGCCGGAGCCAGGCACCATGCCATGAGAGCGTCAGGCCGGGTCTACCCCCGCATGAGAGGGATTGCGATGGCTGTGGTCTACCATCCGTTCGGCGGCGGCAGGCACCAGCACCCGGGGAAGTCGACCAGCACTTCGAGGAATGCCCCACCGGGCCGGAAAGTAGGGTTAATAGCGCCCAGGAAGACTGGAAGGAAGAGATTGGCAAGATCGAGCGCGGAGGTTTCGAAGTAGATGCCGAAGGAGTTCCGCTACAGGGGGAAGTCCTTGGAAGAGCTCAACGCCATGTCGACAGAGGCGCTTCTAGAGCTGCTGCCTTCTCGGGCCAGGCGGTCGCTCAACCGGGGCGTGTCCGAGGAGAAGCGGAAAGTGTTGGAGGACGCCAGGGCGATGAAGGAAGGCAAGCTCGGAGGCCAGATCAAGACGCATGCGAGGGACATGATCATACTTCCAACCATGGTGGGACTGACAATCTCGGTTCACAATGGGAAAGAGTTCGTCGCCCTTGAGGTCAAGCCCGAGATGATCGGACGCTACCTCGGGGAATACGTGATAACGAACAAGAAGGTCGTCCACGGGACCCCAGGAATCGGCGCCAGCCGTTCCAGCCTCTACGTTCCGCTGAAGTGAATTGTTCGACCCTGCGTCGTTCATCAGGGTCGTCGCGTTCGGAGTTGTCTACGCCGGGGTAGAGTACAGGTACGTCAACAGATACGAAGCGGAGTGGACGAAGACCGCCCAAGGGTTCAGCGAGAAGCCAGTCTTTTGGGTCATATCCCCCTACCACTTCTACCTGCTCCTCCCGCTGTTCGTTGTCGTCTCCTATGCGCCTTCGCTGACAGCCTGGGCGGGCAACACGCTCTTCCTCGCCGTCATCGAAGACGCTGTGTACTTCATGTGGCGGAGGAGGCCCGTGGCGAAGGGAGACTGGACGACTACGCTGATGGGGAGCGCCAAGATAGGACCCATCGAAGTGCCGTTGTGGTGGCCCCTGGACACGCTCGTGGCTGCGTTGCTCTTCTGGCTCCCGCTCTAGCTACGCCACGCTTGTCTGAGACTGGTCGCGTAGGAAGTTGAGGAGATAGAACGGGCTTCCTATTCCCCGGCCCGTGACCCCGCTCGCCTTCCACCCCGTGAAAGACTGGGCTCCCGGCCAGGCCCCGGTCGTCGAGCCGCCGCTCCTGTTGGCATAGGTTACTCCGAACTTTATGCCGTCGAAGAACTTCTTGATCTCCTTGGGGTCTCTGCTGAAAATCCCTGCGGTCAGTCCATACTCCGTGGCGTTGGCTCTCTCGATGGCTTCGTCCACAGTGGCGAAGCCGTTGACGACGACGAGCGGGACGAAGAGCTCCTGCTTGATGAGCTTGCTCCATTCCGGGAGACCGGCGACCACGGTCGGGGTCACGTAGAAGCCGGCTTTCTCCTTCCCTCCCTGAAGCACCGCACCACCTGCTACGAGCTGGCCTCCCTCCCGCTTCGCGTCTTCAACCGCTTCACTGAAGGTCCCCACAGCCTTCGCGTTGATCAGAGGTCCCATGAAGGTCTGCTTTTCCCTCGGGTCTCCTACCACGACCTTTCCGACCCTTTCCTTGAGCGCGGCCAGGAACTTGTCCTTCACCCCGTTTTGGACGTAGACCCTCGACGTGGCGCTGCACTTCTGACCACCGTAGCCGAACGCGGCACGGACAGTGCCTTCGACCGCCTTGGGTATGTCGGCCTTGGCAGACACTATGGTCGGGTTCTTGCTTCCCATTTCGAGGAGTACCGGTTTCGGGTACGGCTGCTCCGCGTGGAATCGTCTGAACAGCCTCATCCCCACGTCTCGGGAGCCTGTGAACGCGATGCCGTCTACATCCGGGTTGGCCACAAACTCGTCTTCAAAGTTCGCGCCCGGCCCCGTGACGTAGTTTACGGCACCCGGAGGGACCCCCGCGTCCACGTAAAGCTGGTAGAGCATCAGCCCGGTCAACGGGGCTTCGCTGGTCGGCTTTAGAATCACCGAGTTCCCGGTTATCAGCGCGCC
This sequence comes from archaeon, assembly GCA_021822995.1. Classification (GTDB taxonomy): domain Archaea; phylum Thermoproteota; class Nitrososphaeria; order Nitrososphaerales; family Gagatemarchaeaceae; genus UBA183. The sequence continues at coordinate 192 of JAKAPN010000093.1, read as the reverse complement.
CATGGCCATGCCGTTCGCGAGCATGAACGGGAAATTGAACGGCGAGATCACCGGCCACACGCCGTGCGGCTTCAGGATGTCGAGGTTGTGTTCCCCGGGTCCTCCTGGACCCATCTTGATCGCGTAGCCCTTCTCCTTCTTCATGACCCCGGCGTAGTACTTCACGGCGTCGATTGCCTCCCAGCACTCCGC
>JAKAPN010000092.1 GCA_021822995.1 archaeon | reverse complement strand
GAGAGGTCGTTGCCTGCGATGAGCTCGCCGACGACCAAGTTGTCAATCCCAACCAGGGCGGTGCCAGTGCTTCCGCCTGAGACGAGGGCCTCGACGTCGGTGGCAACGTCCCCCGCGCTGGGGAGGTTGACGAGCGAAACCTTGATGCTTGGGTTGGCCTGTTCGAACTGCGGGATGATGGTGTTGGTGAAGAAGCTCGCCTCGCTAGGCGCGAGGCTTTCGTAGAATTGTATCGTTACTGGCGCCGAAGTCGAATTAGCGGTCGTGACGCTGCTTCTCCCGACGTAGTAGCCTGTGCCGGCGGAGATGACAATGATTGCGATGATTAATGCCGCTGTCGCGGCACTCGAAATCGCTTTGTGCTTTCTCATTTCTTCGTCGTCAGATGGGACATCTGTTTACTAATAAGTGTTGCAAGGGACCGAAGTCCCTCTTTCAAAGAGGGGGTTGCGCGCCTTGTCCTTCGCAAGGGCGACCGGACGGGTCAGTCACCTCTCCGCCTGAATCACCTGCCTCACGTTCAGGTTGAGGACGCCGTCTGAGTGGTAGAGTTTGCACAGGGCCTTGAACCTCCTCCCCTTCTTCATCAGCTCTCTCAGCCCGCCGTAGTTGGCCGTTTCGAGCCTCGCGTGCCACCTGTCGTCTATCACCACGACAGCGCTCCCCTGCATCACCTTCTCCACCTCCACCGTCATCAGCCTGGCGCCCGGGGTGCTCTTGGCCGCGAGCGACACCCTGCCCCTCGGGTCGGGGGAGAGGCGCCTTTCCCTCACCAGCCTCTTCAGGGTGGCGGGGACGGCCTCCTTGGGGAACCCTTCATCCTCCATCTCCGAGTAGAGACGTTTCTCGTCGAAGCCCTCGGCGCCCTCCTCTCGGCGGCGTAGAGGTAGGCCATGTCGTTCGTCCCCTCCGTGGCGAGTATGATCACCCTGTCGGGGGCCTTCCTCCCTGTCATCCCCCTCCTCTGGATGTACATGATTTCGGGCTGGATCGGCTCGTAGAATATCACCAGGTCGACCTCGGGTATGTCGAGCCCTTCCTTGGCTATGCTCGTCGAGCACAGGGTGTTGATGTAGCCTTTCCTCAGGTCCTCGATGAGCGAGGCCTGCCTGTCTTGCGTGAGCCCCCTGTCGCCCAGCTTCGACGCCTGGCTGACGAACCTCTCCGCGCGCACCCCTTCAACCTTGTTCAGCTCCTCGACCAGGTGGGAGGCCGTGTCCCTGTACTGGGTGAAGACCAGCATCCGCGAGCTCGGGCTGGACCTCACCTGCTCCGCGGCTATCCTCCTGGCCTCCTCCAGCTTCGGGTGCTCGGCGCAGCCCTGGGCGTCGAGGAACTGCCTCACGCTCGCGTATGCGCGGTCCCTGAGTATCGCCAGATGGCTCCTCTTGCCCCCCTCCCTGAGCCTGTCGGAAGCACTTCAGGGTGTACGCCCTCTGGGTGTCGAGGAGCTCGAGCATGTGGAAGATGGTGAGGGCCTGCGACTGGAGGGAGACGGCGGCCCAGATCGGCCCATCTCCTCCTCGATGCTCATCTCGGCCTGGTACCTGAGCTCCGACCCGAGCTCTATGAGGTCCCTCCTCGAGACGAACGTCGCCCCCTTCAGCAGGCCCTTGTGGCGCAGCAGCCTGACCTTCTCGTCGAGCATGGCCGTGAGCGCGTCCCTCGCAGGGAGGTACTCCGCGGGGAGCGCCACCCTCCTCGGCTCCACTGTCACCGGGTTGATGTAGGGCTTCACGTCCGGGTCCTCCTCCGAGCGGTACTCGACCCGCTCGACGGAGAGGGACCTGCAGACCATCGCTATCCGGTCGAGGTCGGACCCGGGGGAGGCTGTCATGCCGAGTATGAGCGGGTACCGGCAGCCCTTCACGTAGGAGCTCGCCACCTCGGTGTACGCGTACTCCTTCACCGAGCGGTGGCACTCGTCGAAGACGAGCAGCCCGAAACCCTCCAGGCTGAGCCTCCCCTGGAGCAGGTCGTTCCTCACCACCTGGGGGGTCGCGAAGACAAGCCTCGACGGGCCGGCCCAGACGCTCGACCTGTAGTCCGCGGGGGACCTGCCTGTCAGCAGCGAGAACTGGCCCTCCGGGAGCCTGAGCATCCGCTGGAAGCTCGCCCTGTGCTGCAAGACCAGCGGCCTGGTGGGGGCCATGACGAGCACCCTCGCGTCCCTGTAGTCGTGGAGCAGCTGCGAAGCGACGAGGGCGGAGATGACGGTCTTCCCGAGGGCGGTGGGGAGGATGACGAGGGTGTTCTTGCTGTACGCCTCGCGGGCTATCGCGGCCTGGTACGCCCTCTCTTCGACCACGTCAGGGTACAGGAGGGGATGGGAGGCGTACCTCTGCCCTTGCTTCATCCATCGGCTCAGCTCGGCTCAGACAGTAGCGAGAGGCATCGCCGCGCTATCTATATCTCCAGCACGTCCCCGCTCTTCTGGGCGGCCTGCTTCTTGACCTCGGGGTTGACCTTCTCCATCTGCTCGAGCAGCGGCGTGAGCTTCTCGACCTGGAAGATCGCCCTGTACTCCTCGAGCTCCTCCCTCGACCTGAGGACGACGCCCCTCTTCTTGGTCGGCGAACCGGAGGCGTCGACGGGGTTCAGCTCCACCGCGAGCCTCGCTGGGCTGCTCTTGTAGGCGGGCATCTTGAGGACGAATATGCCCGGCACCGACGTCTTGAGTCTGCCCCAGTCGGGGCCTGTCTTCAGGAAAGAGGAGAGCCTGTCTTCCGACGACATGCCGTCGCGCCCCGCGAAATTCTGTAATAAGGCTTGGCGCGCGATCAACCAAGCCGGCGTCTGTCCGCCGGTCCTCGCGGCGCTTCGATATCTATCTATCTTATCTGCGCCGGGCATGGACGGACGCAGCCTCCCCGCCCAGGCGGCAGGCGCGCCCCGCCCTGGGCTCAAGCCGCCTCGGTGCCGACGTAGTACCTGTTGAGGAACCTGTCTTCCGAGATCCTGTACCTGTATCTCCCCACCACGGCCTCGCCCTCCTTCCTCAGCCTGTCGACGAAGCCCTTCGAGGACTGGAGCTCGTCCACGAGGCGCCCCTCCCTGTCCCTCAGGAAGGCCCACTCCCCGTCCTTCTTCCTGAAGCCCTTCCACTGCAGCGAGTCCAATGTCTCTTCCAGGGCGTCCATCCCCTTTTCTAATCCAGGGAGCGGAGAGGCCTCCTGCTCGGGCGTCCCGGCCCCGACGGCGTCCTTCGGAACGGCCCTCCCCTTCCCGGCGGCCTCCTTCGCCCTGAGGAGCTCCAGCCTCCTCTTCTGCAGGCCTTCGATCAGGCGGTCGACCTCCTCGACCTTCGCGTCGGTTCCATCGTCGGATTGGGCCATCTCGGTCTCCTGCGTGCCCGACCCGTCTGCCATGATATAGCACCTTGCCAAGGGGTAGACTGCACGGCCCGTCGGAACCAGACGCGGCCGAAGGCGCGGCGGCACGCAAGCCTTATCGTCGCGCACGTGCAAAGGCGACCGAACGAAGAGATGAAGGCCGCCTTCGTGCTGGTGGGTACCGAGGCAGGCGCCGAGCGGGAGGTGCTTGCGAAGATCAGGGGCATGCGGCACGCGACAGAAGCGTACACGGTGTACGGGAGCTATGACATCGTGGTGAAGGTCGAGGCGGAGACGGCGGCAGAGGTCAAGGAGGCGGTCGAGAGGGGCATAAGGCGGCTGGAAGGGGTCAGGAGCACCCTGACCATGTTGGTCACAGAGCAAAGCGCGGCATGAAGCCGTTCCTTGGGAAGACCGCGGGCCGCCTGTTTCGTCGAGTGCCCGATCCGTCGCTCCCAGCATGGCGCCGCTAGGCTTGGCATGCCCCAGGGCGGCTTCACGTGCAACCTGCCGCAGGCTCGAACCCCTTCCGGCCTATCACTTTCGCCCCGAAACGATTCTCGCGTTATTAGACGCAGGAGCCTGGCCCTGCGATGGACGCCCAGCCAGGCAGCACGGAGAACCTGCGCAGGAAGCTCGGCTGGGCCGTCAGGCACATCCGCGCCAACCTCGGCGCCTTCACGCCCGGCGAACTGGAGGAGATGGTGAGGGAGAAGCTGATAGAGGCGAAGGAGGTCCCCGCGGAGCTCAGGACCGACCACGTGAGGTGGAGGCTCGGGCTGACGAAGTGAGCGGCTCTCTTCCTTCCCCCTGCCCGTTTTAACTCCCCGCCGCCATGCTCCATGTTGTCAGGCAAGGAAGACCCGATTCAGAGAGCGCTCTCCGGATTCTCCCTCTACACGCTGGGGGATGAGCAGAGGCAGGGCAGCTCGATAGCGGTTCTGGGAAAGGAGCTCGAGCGTTACGAGGTGGGCCCCGCGACTGTCGTGATAGCCAACGACGGCGGCATCGGCAGATACGCTGCCGTCGAGCCTGCGCTCACGGAGCGTGAAAGGGAGAGGCTGAGCAGGCTCCTCGACCACCTCTTCATGAGCATCTCCCCGGAGGACGCCACCGACCCATCGAAGAGGCTCATACCCAACATGGTCGAAGCCGCCAGGAGCCTGGGGTTCCTCGACGAGGTTACCCGCTCACTCCAGAAGTACGAGTACTACGTCAAGAGGGAATTGAAAGGCTACGGCAGGCTCGACGTCCTGATGAACGACTTCAACATCGAGGACATCAAGTGCACGGGCCACGGGAGGCCCGTCGTGGTCCTCCACAAGAACCACAGCGAGCTTGGCTGGATCAGGACCAACGTCGTCTTCCCCACCGAGGAGGACGCCGAGGAGTCCACCCAGAAAATGCTCCAGAGGTGCGGGACGATGGCGACCAACGCCATGCCCATAGTGGACGCCAGGACACCCTCCAACGACAGGGTCGCCGTGAGGTGGTCCACCGACGTGTCCATGACAGGGACGGCGTTCACGGTCAGAAAGTTCCCCGCCGAGCCGATGCCGATAACGGCCCTCGTCAGGCTGAACACAGTCTCACCGCTGATGGTCGCCTACCTCTGGCTGATGATCGAGGCCAGGGGATTCGCGCTCATCGTAGGCCCGACCGGCTCGGGGAAGACGACGTTCATGAACACCCTCGCCTCCCTGATCAACCCCAACGCCGCAGTCTGCACCATAGAAGACAATCCGGAGCTCAGGCTCTCTCACGACGTCTGGGACCAGCTCACGTCGAGGCACAGCTACAGCATAGGGATGAACAACCTCGAGATCACCTTGCAGGACCTCGTGAAGCACTCCCTCAGGCTGACGCCGGACTTCGTG
>JAKAPN010000091.1 GCA_021822995.1 archaeon | reverse complement strand
GTAAACTTTGCTGAAGTCGGCTGGCTACTTGGTTACCGTCTCCGGGGCCACATGCGCCTTGCCGTGCTCGTCGAGCTTGGCTTGGGCGTCGAACTTCGCCCCGCACGTCGCGCAGGCATATTCCTTCTTTCCCCATAGTTTCATGTCTCGATGCGGGTTTCTCCCGTATATAATACAACGATTTTAGCTGGTACACCAACGCGCGCTGCGCGGTTCTCGCCCAAGAAGGAGGTGCAGCCGCCTCGCTCCTCGAGCCCACGTTGCGTATGCGCTTCTAGCTGGCGGGCTTCATGAGGCGTGCCGCCAGCAAACACGCGGGATCTGTCTCCAATGGGTCTCCGCTGTACGCGTTGGCCCTCGCCCTGCTCCCCCCGCAGATTGAACGATACCCACACGTCCCACAGCTGCCACGAAAATCTCTGTCTCGTATCCGCTTCAACAGTTCGTGCTCCCTGTACACGTTGACGAGGCCGTCGGTCCTTACCTCTCCCAACTTGGTCGGAAGCAAGCCGCCAGGGTGAATCACGCCGTCATAGGAGACGAAGATGATCCCGTCACCATCCAGCGTCCCACGAGGCCTGATGCTCGATGTGCTGGCGGTTGGGCTCCCTTCGAACGAGACGAGTTCCGACGACATCCGAAGGTACCCTTCGCCCCCCCATTTCGCACCTCCGCGCGCCCTCTCCGCCGCAACCCTTCTGATGAACGGAGCCTCCACCGTCCTGATTGTGATCCCATACTTCGAAGCGTCGTATAGGAAGTTGCACGCGTCCTCATACTCTTCAGGACGGAGGTCCTCGACTCCGCTTCCTCTCCCCACCTTCACGAGGAAGAACACCTCCCACGTCTTCGCCCCGAGCCCCTTGATGAGGTGGAATATTGCCGGAAGCTCCCTGACGTTCTTTTCCATCACCACAGTGTTGACCTGGACGTGCAGGCCTATCTCAACAGCCTTCTGGATGGACCAAAGCGTCTTCTCGAACGTGCCGGCCTTCCTCCTGATCGCGTCGTGTGTCAAGGCGCCGGCGCCATCGAGGCTGATCGAGATTGAAGCTGTCCCGGACGCCTTCAGACGTCCGAGCGCGTCTGTGGTCAGCGCGTCCGACACGGCAGGTGACGCTGCGGATCCCACTCCCCGGGCCGAAGCATAGCGCAGGATGTCGAAGAGGTCCTCCCTCTTGAGAGGGTCTCCTCCAGTAAAGATGACGGTGGGGTACGGCTTCCCGAACCTCACGACTTCGTCGATCAACCGGTGGCCTTCATCCGTGGTAAGCTCTCCCGGTAGGGGGTCGCTGATGGCGGACGCCCTGCAATGGATGCAACTGAGGGGGCACGCCCGAGTCATCTCCCAAAACACCAGGACGGGCCTGTCACTGAAGGTTCGGCCAGCTTCGTGAGGACCCGGCAGCCGCACGCCGTCAGATTCCATCTATGCTACCTACCCTGGCCGCCCTTCTAAAGGCGAGGCTGACGCGTACGGGGTTAGCAGCATCGACCCTGGCCTGACGAAAGTCCGGATTAAGCCGACTCTCATCCGAACGTGCCTCTAACAAACAGGGGTCCGCTGCAAGCACCAGTCTCCAAGCTCAGGACGGCACGTTTGAAGGCGAAACAGCTTCCACGAGACAAGCGAACAGTTGTGGGGCTGGAAGTCGAACGCATCTTCCTCGGATGTTGGACCTGTTTGCTGGACGCTGGCTGCCCCTGACAGAGTGTTAGGCCGTTCTAGTTCATAGACGTATATCTACCAAGCCCTGGATTCTCTAACGTGCAAAGGAACGAGGTCTACGCGGTCATCGCCATGGCGATAATCGCGGTTAGTGTACTCTACGTCTCGGGCCTGCAGGTATACCAGCGCCAGTACAAACTCTCTCCGACACCGGCCGCTAAATGGAATGTTCTCTCCCTTGGATCGTCAGGCGAAACACTGGCCGAGATCAACATCACATCAGCAACATTCGAGGGAAACACCACAGGCGCAGTCAGCTTCGGCTTACAGCTCTGGCATGCCCAAGGGCTCAACATCAAACTGGTCAACCTCACTTTCGGCATTGGGCCCTACCCTGCCGATGTATGGGTGACCGGGTTCAATTACGACTCTGCCGGTCACGTTCCTCTTGACTTTGAAAACGAAAATTACAGCGGTGGACCGACAGGCGCTTCTGGCGCGGTCGTGACCTTGTCCGGGTTCCCTTCGCAAAACCCCACTACTCTTTACGGCATTGGCTTGGCCTACAAGAACGCCGAACTCCCAGCAGGCATAGGAAGCACCGTTGTTCTGGTTCAGCTGGTTCTCACATCAGCTTCCGGCATTCCCTTTGTGGGAAACACATACAAGGGACAAACCACATTCAATCTAGTCTACCTCGGCAATTCTACATCCAGTTAAAGCGAGACTCCTAACAACATATAGCGCAGCGTGCAGTCTTACGTAACAACCATGAGCGAACTGTTCGTCCTAAACATTCCCAACTTAGTCTATTTGGCGGGCGAGCTGGTCGTGCTATTCACGGTCGGCTACCTACTGGAGAGACTCTATCGAAAACGCAAGGCCGCAAGGGTGGCGGGACACTCTCCCCAGGGTGCCCTGACCTTATTTTTTCACCGACTCAATTTACCTCCACAAGAACTTGGAACCGAAGACAGGTCTTGGCGAATCTATTTTCTAGGGGGTCCACCATTGGGAAAAATTGCCTCGACTCGGTCAATTCGGAGACGCAGCAAGCATATCTAGGCCCGGAGTAGAAATCAAATGCCACTTTCAAACAAGGGAAGAGTAGACAGAGCTTGACACTGACATCGGAGGAATTGCGAGCATCTTGGGTCTGGAAGCACAAGAGATTGACCTTCATGGTCTGCTTGGCAGTCTGGATTGTCAGTGCCTTGGTAGGCCCGGTGCTACCGTCATTGGTTCTCGTCCCCTTGGCTTTCGTCGACACGGTTCCGGTTTTCCTTCTTGTGCGATTAGCGCAGTTGTATCATGCTCCGAAAAACTGGAAAGAAAAAACGAAGAACTGAACCGGAACTCCCCTTGGGGCCGTCTTGCGGGTCTCAACTTCATGCTCATTTCGTATGAACCGCTATGAACGCACCCCCAACAAGATAGGGGGTCCGCCATACACAAAATCCTCCGACCCGGTCGATAACCGGGTAATCAATGGGGTGATTTCTGGGCTTTTTCCCTCCGAAACACCCCAAATCGGGCTGGAAACCAGGATGCGGGGGGTGGGATTTGAACAAGCAGACCCCCGACAGTGGACATGATTGATGGGGATTGCCGACGGGAAGACTGATTGCCCCGGGCGGGAAATACCGCCCCTGGTTTCAGTCAACCAATGATTAATCAGACTTTTGTCCATGTAATTCTCAATTCTGGGAAGCGTCTCCTTGACTTAAACCAAAGTAATTCTGGTCGTTACGCGAAAATGACCGAACGAATCAATTTGTTCCTAGTTCCAACGCTACTATTCCTGGCAATAACTCTGAGCCTTCCATCTGTAGGACTTGCAGCGGCCCCAACGTCGGAATCGAGCTCACCTAGCCAGTGCGGACCAGTGAACTATACTGGGCCTCAACCTGTCGTGCCTGGCGTCAACGTCTCTGGATGGTTCGTCAAAACCAATATTCCATACCAGACTGCTAATCTGAGTAGGTTCCCTGGGACGTTGGCCACTTACGAGTTGCCAAAAGCGTGGGGTGAAAGATACGTTTCAGTCGTTTGGAATGGCAATTCTACCAATGCTTACCTCTTCAACGGCCAGACGGATCAGCCCGTCAAGTTCTCCTCTTCCCATGTTGTGGGGCGATACTTGAACATCATCAATCAGGGCAATTGGACTATCAAGAACGGCGCGATCGGAATTGAAGTTCCACTCCCTGGCGGTTATAATGACCCAACAATCTCGGGTTACCAGATCATCACTTACAGGGTGGGCGGAGGTAGCATACTATTCGAGACCGAAGCTTATGGGACATTCAACTACCAATCGACTTCTCCATACTACATCACCGGGGTCGGCCCGACCGGCTCTGGTCAATGGGTTTGGAACAGTTGGGCCGTCTGCATCCACCAAACGATTGTCGGTCCGACTGGTGTGACAATCAGCTACGTCCAGCAGGACGCGGGGGCAGCAGCTCCACTCTGCCCTTTCACGACGGCTGTGGAGATGTACCCTGAGGTCCAATTCAACTCAATTAGCGGGCAACTCAGCTACGCCACCAATCCTTACAACTCGTGGGTCGCCTTTGCGTGCCAGTGCACTGGCGTCTCATGGAGCTTTCCAGCGCCTTGACCGGGGAGACGACTTCGACTCTCCCCGAATCCCCTTTTATTCGACAAGATTCAACATGCAGTCGCCCACGGAGGAACTAGGGGACCATGCATGACTGACAACAGAACGTTCATTGTGATTCTCGGAGGCTTGTTTACGGCCATAGGTGTCGTAATTTGGCGACTCGACTTCGCCATAGATAACCCAGGCGCCCAGGCGGCAGCTAACGAGGGCGCGACGCTGGCGCTTGTCGCGGGGATTGTGGCCGTCTCAGCGGCTTTGATGCGTCTCGTGGCGTCCACGAAGAGACGAGAGCGTTAGGGATTCCGAAGATTTTGCCCAGTAGGGCCCACAGAGGCGGATAAGAGGGGCGCGATTGGTCTCTCCAGGGACTGCCGCACTAGACCAAGTGAAGGGCACCATTAGTCATTCTGGCGGGTTTTCAGGAACTTTGCGAGGTTGTTTATCTTCGGAGAGGCGCTGGCGTCGATTGATCGGACGGTCCCTTTCCTACCTCTCAGCTCAGGTTCAAACCGTTCCTTCAAGGCGAATCGCACGATTCTGGAATGAATCAATCGAAATCCCGTTCATAAAGACGAACGGGACTTCTGGGTCCCAGGAGGCTAGATTTTGCGAAGATGAGGTGGATTCCAGAAGCAGTTCAGAGACCAAGAGAGCATCCCCAACATTCTAGGGGGTCCACCATAGGGAAAATCCTCCTACCCCATCGATTACCGGGTAATCAAACGGGGTGATTTCCTGGCTCCTTTCCCCCTGGAGACCCCCAAATCAGCCTGGGAATCAACATGCGGGGGGTGGGATTTGAACCCACGAACCCCTAAGGGACGGGATGCCCCATCCGAAGCTAGGCCGGATCTTGAGTCCCGCACGGTTGACCAGGCTTCGTTACCCCCGCGCCGGCGACGCATCGCTGGGTTCCGATAAAGAGTC
>JAKAPN010000090.1 GCA_021822995.1 archaeon | reverse complement strand
GTCGAAGAGGAGCGGCTACGCCACCTACCGGCGTCTCAATTGAGGCGGCCGCGCTACCTGGAGACCGCGAGGGTCGGAGCCAGAAGCCTCTCCTGGGGAGTTGAGAGCAAAGGTGTCAGCCCTATCGATGTCCATCCCGCCCCGCCTGCAGATGATATTTACCAGCTTGAGAGTTGCCCATCCTCCAAGGCAGATCATCAGCCCTGTGTGATGCCGCTGCGTCACGCCTGCGTCACTCGAGGCCCTTGGAGCGCTCGTTGCTGCCACTTTCGCGAGATGCTTGTATGAGGCGTAATACACGGACAGCTGAGACGCGCCGAGCTTCACCTAGGAGAGGCTCAGACTCTTGAGCAGACACAGCGGGACGTTCCGCATTGGGGTAACGGTGAATTCGAACGGCATGCCGTTTGGGAGGGCTGAATTGCTCATCCTGTCGATCAGCGCGACCGTTCACATGGGGGATCGCGCTACAGTCCCATCCGCGCCGATCTGGGCAAGAGTTCGACTAGTCACCGCCGAGAAATCGTGATCGTTGGCGTTGTAGCCCTGCTGGCAGAAGCGGTCCTTGTGCTTTATCAAGAGCCACGCCTCCTTCGCCCCTCCTAGCCCCTTCGTCTTCACGAGCGCGAAAGACCCCCCAAGTTTCTGTCCGTAAAGACGAAACTTCAGGTTGCCGTCTCTTAGCCCCGCATGGGCTACCTCTTCGGCGTCCGCCCTTCCGTTCGCTTCAAGGAAGACCCCCTTTTGCGCCTCCAGCTCTGGGGCATAGTTTCCCTGGTCCCAGATCATGACGACCCCTTTCCCGATTTCGCTGTCGGGCAACACCCCCTCGAAGTGCCTGTACTCCAGTTCGTGGAGGTCAGTCGGCATCGCTAGTCGCTTTAGCGTTGGGTCGAGCGTCGGCCCTTTGGGGATCGCCCATGAAGCCATCATCCCGCCGATTTCCAGTCTGAAGTCGTAGTGCAGGGCGGTCGCCTTGTGTTTTTGGACAACGAACGCAAGTGCGCCGTCGGTCATGCCGGCATTACCGGAAGAGCCGCCTTTAGGCTTGGCGGGAAGTCCCCCTGTCAGGAGCGGGTGCGCCAGCTGTACTCAGGCTCGTAGCCGAGCGCCTTCCTTGCCTTGTCAATGGACAGTAAGGTCTCGTTCGCGGCGAGCCGCTTCGCGATTGGCACCTTGGGAAACACGGCCCGCATCAGTTCCTCGCTCCTCTTCAGCATGACCGTGTCAGCGTTTGCAATTATGAAAACGTGCGAACCCTTGAACTTCGCTTCGATTCCCTTGCGGACGGCCTGCGCCGCGTCCCTGGCGTCGATGTACCCCCAAAGGTTCCACTTGCGCGACATCGGGTCGCTCTGGAAGCTGTTGAATCCAGCGTAGTCCTGCGGCTCCATGATGTTTGAGAACCTGAGGCCAATGATCTTCAGGTCCGGGTCCCAGCGACAGTACTGAGCGGCCATCTCTTCGCCGAGGAGCTTGCTCAGAGAGTATGCGCTCTCCGGTCTCCCCTGGTACTCCTCGTCGACGGGCGCGTACGGGGGAGGCGAATCGAAGGGAAGTCCGAGGACGGTCTCACTCGAAGCCCAGACGATATTCTTGATGCCCAGCCTTGCGGAGGATTCGAAGACGTTGTATGTGCTGGTGATGTTGTTGGCGAAGGTGACGGCGTTCGTGAATATCCGAGAGTCAGGGATGGCAGCCAGGTGGACGATGCCGTCGACTCCGTGAGGACCGCGCTCGACCGTCGTGATCGCATCGACCGTTTGGCCGAAATCTGTGAGGTCAGCCAGTATCGACGGGCAGAGCTGTTCAGAGGGTTTCACCCTGTCGACGTTGAAGACGTCGTAACCGTGTTCGCGCAGGTCTCGGATGCACGCCCTCCCCGCCTTTCCGCTACCGCCGGTGACCACGATCTTGGTCATGAGCTAGCTCGGCCAGAGAGATCCCGATGTAGGTGGAAGGGGTCCTGAGCGCCTGTACCTGTACCGCTCGAACATCAGTTCGACGCCGTGCTCGTTGAACCTGAAGATAACCTCCATCCTCGCTCCGAGCTCGAGGGTGTAGAACTTCGCCACATTCCCTTCGGTGCCGTCCGGCACAAGGACGATGTCGTTACCTATGTCCTCGCCGGAAAGGATGAGGAAGCTCTTGTTTCTCTTCACTTCGGCGAAGATGGTTCCCTTGTAGGCGGTGTATTGACCTTCCAGTCTCTTTAGGAGCGTCTCGGTCTTGACCGGGCGTAGATCGGCGATGCTCCCTCCGAGCATCGTGGCGGTCGCGCCCATTGCGACAACTCCGAGGGGATACCCTGTTCCGTTTGCCAACAGGATTACCCCTGACTTCGTGTCACGAACGTACTCCATGTTGGCGGTGTACACGTCCACCGAGCCCCCGTGGCCCACGACCTTGTGGCCGTAGAAGTTCGGGATAATCCGCAGCCCGTAGCCGTAGGAGTCCCCCCCATAATATTCTACGGGGCACTTGATGTGTGGCGTCTCCATCTTGTCTATAGACGCCCTCGAAACGATCGCCTTGCCTTCGAACTCCCCTCCGTTGATGAGCATGAGGAGATAGTTCGAGAGGTCGGTAACGCTGCTGACAATCCCCCCAGCCGCTCCGCTCCCATAGGGGACCGGGGTCGGAGTGACCTTCAGCCCTCTGACTGCGTATGGGACAGCCAAGTCGCCGTCGTTAGCGATGTCTTCTTTCTGGATGAAGGTCCTGTTCATCTTCAACGGTGTCAGGATTTCGTCCTTGAGGTACCTCTCCCACGGCATGCCGCTCGCTTTTGACACAATCTCGCCAAGGAGGACGAAGCCTTCGTTCAGATAGAAGTACTTCTGGCCTGGACTCGCTTCGACCCAGTCGTCAACCTCGCTCATGAAGGAGCCCATGTCACCGAGGCTCGATATCGGGAGCCAGTGGTGGTACTCGCCGAACGCCTGGAAGAGGAGGACTTCTAGGGACCCTAGGCCCGGTATCCCGCTGGAATGGCTAAGGAGGTGATGCACCTCCACATTTTCGAAGGCCTTCTGCCTGAGCGGGAGGAACTTCGTGACGGGGTCGTGGAAATCCATCTTCCCGGCCTCGACCAGCCTGGCGACCGAAAGCGCGACGAAGGACTTCGTGAGGGAGCCGATGCCGTACAGCGTCCGTTCGGTAGCCGGGAGGGCGCCCGCAGTGTCCTTGAACCCGAAACCTCTGGAGTGGACGACCTTTCCATCCTCTATCACAGATACGGCTACGCTCGGGATTTTAGTCTCGCTCATCTTAGTGAAGACGAGGTCGTCAAAAGCGCGGATGTCGAATTGTGCCAATGCGTCCAGGTCGTCCGCGCCGGGGTTTAAGCAGTTCCGGGCGTGAAGGTCACCATCGGTCGGCGCGCTTTAGGATGAAGCGGAATGCGTTGTCGTTCAAGACCCCCTCGGCTTGGGCGCTGTCGAGGCCCGCTCTGACCAGTGCCCGCCTGAACTTTCCGACTTGAGAGACGTCCTTCAACCCCTCCGGCGTGTTTGACATCCCGAGGAAGTCCGTGCCGAGGGCCGGTAGCGCTCCCCCGCCGACTTTGATCATCCGCTTGGCGTGTTCCGCCAGCCTTTCGGGCGTATACGGCTCCCCGATACAGCTTCGTATGAACGTCAGGCCGACTATGCCTCCTCGCCTCCCGGTTTCACGGATGAGGGCATCCGAGACGTTCCTCTTGTTAGCCTGCTCGGAAAAAGCGTTGGAATGGCTGAAGAATGGCGGGAGGTCTGACGACTTCAGGGTATCGGCCGAAGTCTTCGGCGAAGCGTGCGAGAGGTCGACCATCATGCCGAGCTTGTCTGCGGCTGCGACGAGCGCTTCCCCCTCTCCCGTCAGCCCGTAGTCCTTCGTAGAGAGACAGGACGCCGCGAACTTGTTGTCGTAATTCCAGGTGAGGCCGATTGAACGGACGCCGAGGTTGAAGAAGACCCTGAGATCCTCTGGTTCGCCGAGCGCCTCGCACCCCTCTATGTGCAGGACAATCCCCACCCGCTTCCCCAGATGCTCAATGTCATGCTTCGTCCGTACTATCTTGAGGTCGTTCGGATACAACTCTTCCAGAGCGTAGTAGATCTTCACTAGTTCTATGGCCACGTCCCTGGGAGAGACCAACGCAGAGGACGGCGACCAATGGCCATACATCCGCTGCATGGCGTTCATCTTCCTGAGATTGAGGCTACCGATCAGCGGGAATATGGACCCGAGCACGAGCTTCATCCCCGCCTTGCGGTACTTCGGGATGTCTGCCTGCCTCCCTGGGACGTCCTCGTCGAGTGGTCGGATTTCAGTGGCCCCACCCATCATGAAGTGATAGCCTACGTCTTCATGGAGGTCTACTACCATGTCAGCAGCGACCCGGGTTGGCGATTTAACTGTCTCTAACTCGGGCCAGGGGTCTCCTTCGGAGCCGCCCGGACCACTCCTGACCCTGACCCACTAAATGCGACGAATACGAGCGCAACGACCAGCAGGGCGGCCGAGATTTCGAATGCGAAGCTCTGGCCCGAAAGATACGATATCGCGAGCGCAGGCGGGAGCTTGCCGTTCAGATTCCCGATGAAGAGCCGATAGACCACCCCGGGCGGGATGACGGAGGCGGCGGCAGTAAGCGAGAGCGCGAAGCTGAGAATCATCCCGGTGTTCCTGACCGTGTTCATCATTCCCGAGCCCACCCCGTACTTGGCCGGTGGGGTCGCCGACATAATCGCAGATGTGTTGGACGGCCAGAAGAAAGCCAGCCCCACGCCCGAAATCGCTTCGATGACGCCTATCTCCAACAGAGTGCTGCTGATGGTGAGTCGGCTAAACAAGGCGAGGGACAACGCGGCTACAGCCAGCCCCAGCATGGAGACCTTTCGGTGGCCGAGTCGGTCGGAGAGGACGCCACCGACTGGGCCGAGCGCGGCCGTTGCGAGCGCGAACGGGATGATAAGATACGACGATGTCAGGGCCGAGAGCCCAGCTATCCCCTCGAGGTAGAAGATCAGCAGGAAGTTCACGCTGAACACCGCGAGGAATTGGAACAGGGACGCGATTATGGAGAATGTGAAGCCTCTGTCCCTGAAGAAGTCGAAGTCCAGTATGGGGTCCTTGCTGAATCTCCACTCCCAGCAGATGAAGAGAGCGAGGAAGACAGGGGACAACAGGAGGGCCGCAAGGGTGGTCCAGTCAAACCACGAATACAGAAGACCCCAGGTTATGCCGAGAAGAAGGGAAAGGAGGCCGATGGTGAACGTAAGCGCCGCTGGGATGTCGAAGGAGCCCCTCTGACCCGATGGTTTTACGGCCCTG
>JAKAPN010000089.1 GCA_021822995.1 archaeon | reverse complement strand
TATTGCCTTCCCCCTGTGTCTCACAGGGGTAAACTCTGCCAGCGCAGCTAGCGCTGTTGGTTCTTCACCCCCCACACCCAGTTGGGCTATCGCGACGAAGAGAAGCAGGGTGTAGAAGTTGGGAGAGAGGATTATCCCCGCTATCCCTGTTGCGTAGACGGCTACCGTAACCATGAAAGCGGGCCTCCTTCCCACTCTGTCTGCGAGCGAACCGAGAAGGAAGTTTCCGGTTACTAGAAAGACTGGCGAGATAGTTAGAAGAATGGGGATACCCCCAGTCGGAACTATGGACCAGGAGGTGACTAAGACAGATAGCGAGTAGACGAAGCCCCAGGCGAAGAAGCCCAAGGCAGTTGAGGAGAAGACGGTCCAGTGGATGCCTGTCCAGGAAGCTCGGTCGAGGACAGACCTGTAATCCTGCCCCATTCTACGAAGCTTCCCTTCCTGTTCGCAGCGACGGAAGCTCGATCACCAGGTCGACAACGCTGACGACCCTTTGAAGAAGCTCCCTCTCACGCCCTGACAGGCCGGAACCGTGGTCGGGCGCCAGTGAAGAGCCGGAGTAGGCATTCCCTATGAAGGTCTCGCTCCTTCTGACCGCCTCCAAAAGCAGGTTCGGATCCCCGGCGTGCAAATGAATTGTCAGATCGTTGATGAAAAGACATGATGTCGGGAGCGCAAGATACCGCCTGAGAAGAGCCGATGTCAATAGCGCGTTATCTTCGGCGAGCTTCAACACTTCGTCAGCGTAATGGCCTTCCAACCTTGGAGCCCTTATCGGTGCAGAGGGGTCATACACTCGGCATTCAGGGTTGGGCAGGAAGTCCGTGATCCGACCCCCGATTCTCAAACCGTCGATTGTTCTTTGTTCGGGGCCGAAGTCGAGCAACGTTATCTCGACAGGCTCGATTCTCGAGATTGCTTCACGCAATAGTGAGGCAGTGACCTTCGTCTTGCCAGTGCCTGTCTCCCCCGTTATCAGGATCCTCTTCTTCTCGAACCTCTCAAAGCGGAACCCTTGCAATTATCCCCCTCTTCCTTAGAGCGACCATGATAATGTATCCGATTACGCTCCCCAGCACTGCCGGCGGAGTAAAAGCCAGAATGAAGAACCCGAGCGTCGCACTCCTTCCTATCATCGGGGCCACGAGGAAAGCGCTCAGGAAGGCCCCAACAAGCGCTGTGCCGGGTATCTCGGCGAAGGCCGAAAGATAACTCTTCGTCGCTTTGTATGTCAGCCCCACGAGTATCGCACCGGGTATGCCGCCCGGTAGGGAGAAGACGGTGCCGGTATGAGCGGACATGCGAATTAGGCCGACCGCCAACGCAACTGCGGCGGCGTACCAGGGCCCAAGCAGAATGCCAGCGATGACGTTTATCATAGATTGGAAGGGAAAGACAAGCGTCGGGCCGACGGGTACGGGACCGGGATAGAAGGAAAAGACGACGCCCAGAGCCGTCAGTATGCTCAGTAGCGCCAACTTTGATGCCTTCAATTTTCTTGGCTGAGTTGCGCCACGGATTCGCGCTTTATAAACCGCTGAATAAGCGACTTATACCACGCTCGTGTTTAGCCACAAAGGAGTTTCGCATCAAAGGAACTATTTTCTCCTTCCTCATTCAGGTTCCCCTCCTGTTGCCGAAGAGCAGAATATGCAGACGTGGAGTGAATCGAAAGCCGCGCTGCTTGCAGACCTCCACGAGCCATTTGCCGCACATGGAAAGTGAAGGAAGAGCCAACGTAACCAAGATTAGCAAACGATGAACTCTTCCTTGTCGGGGTCTCTCCCGTTGTAACTGATCAGGGGGTCTTCTAGCCAACCCCCTTCGCTCGCTCTTTATTGCTGGGCGAATTCTCGAAGCATCATGGCTGCATTCGCCCTTCCTGTTCCTTGCGCTTGTGGTGAGACGAGAACAAAACGAGAGGACATGGTCGTGCTGACCTCGACCGAGGGAAAGACGAAACCGACGTACTCAAACAGCAAGTTCTCTTGCTTCGGTTTTGGTAAGGCGAGATTCTAGGCGAGGCTTCCCTAGGACATGCTGGAGAGATCGGAGGGTGAATAGCAACAGCAACGAAGCATTGGGCTGCCACGAACCTACTAAGCGCTCCGAGGCTCGTGTCAGACCTTGAAACGACCCACATCACGCACTCCTTGCCTGATGCCGAATCCCGCGTAGTCTGTCAGGCTAGCAGGTAGCGCAAGGAGCTTCAACGCGTTCTGGGAGTGCTTCCTGACCCTGTCAAGCACGATGCCGTATAATTTCCGTCTGTCCCTCGCTTCATCTTCATCGAAGAAGGCTGTGATTACATGCTTGTTGGTATGGAGTTGCACCATGATTATACCCTGAACGGCTTGGTTCTCAATCTGTTTCTCGATTCCCTTCCGGCTTACCATTCCTGTAACAAGCACGACTCCACACCTTTGCCGTTCGATGAGAAGTTTGCACGCCAACGGGGTATCACGAATCCCCGGAACGGTGTACCTTCTGATCGTGACCTTACTGGCTAACCGTTTGATTTCCTTGATGGCTATCGAAGCCGTGTCTATGCGAGAGAATGTGGTGTCAACGAGTCCAATCCTTCCGGTGCAGTGTCTGATTGCGTCAGGAAGGGGCAGGTTGTGTCTTTTCGATGGCCCACTCGCCCCCATGATGCCTACACCTCCGGATTCCATCTCCAAACGTTCGAGCGCGTCAAATATCATCTTCGCATTACCGTAAGTCGGCATGATGCGGCCCGACTCTATCTTAGAAACGAGGCTTTGAGATACCCGCGATTCCTCGGCAAGCTTATGCTGCGTTATCCCGAGCCTCCTTCTCGTCGCTGCGATTTGCGCGACGTCTGGGAACGGCACTGTGACCGAGATTCGTGCTTGAAACGAGTATTAAGGTATCGTCTTCGCGTCGTCTTCCCTTCGTGGAGAGCTGTGATGAACGCTTCAGAAGCAGTGGAGAATTACCTCTAACTGTACGCGCCCTAGCGGAGCGCTCGGCTTGATCGCATCACCTTGTGGCTGCCGGGCGTAAGGCATAGAGGAATATTTTTACGCAATTATTCATAGAAGCATAATTAATATACACGTACGGTATGCGAGTTGAAGTGATTCGTGTTGACTCATAAACTCCAGTGCGATGCCAGTGCGACTTGCAGCCCGAACGGGATCTGTAGCTTACGGGGATAATGTCTTGAGCATTTTGTGCTTCGGTCCAAAACGGTCAGACCCAAGGGGGGATCATTCCTTCTGATTCGCCCTTCACCTGACGCCGTAGCCGAGAACGAAATCTTCGAAAGGGTGCTCGATGGGAAAGCCCTAAGCCGTGGAGAGGCTATCGGGCTTCTTTCGCTCACAGGAGAAGCGTCGGAGTATCTCTGGTCGGCGGCGGCGACATTACGCGACCGAGGAAAGGGAAGGGTCGTGAGTTATTCCAGAAAGGTCTTCATACCGCTGACGAACCTGTGTAGGGATAGTTGCAGCTACTGCACCTTCAGAAAGGACCCGTGGGGACCAGATGCAAGAATCATGACGCCTGCCGAGGTTCTGGCTGTGGCGGGGGCGGGGAAGGCGTTCCATTGCACCGAAGCTCTCTTTACTCTCGGCGAAAGGCCGGAGCAGCGATACCCCGAGGCGAGAGATACGCTCCACACGCTCGGTTACAGCAGTACGCTTGAGTACCTGAGAGATGTGAGCGAGCTTGTCATCCAAAAGACAGGGCTCCTACCGCACGCAAACCCAGGGACGATGACCAGGAAGGAGATGGCTTCACTCCGTGACGTAAACGCGAGCATGGGCCTGATGCTCGAGAACGTTAGCGAGAGACTCTGTGAGGAGGGCGGCCCCCATCACGATGCCCCAAGCAAGCACCCCAAGGTAAGGCTCGCCACGATCAGAAACGCGGGAGAGCTGAAGATCGCATTCACGACCGGCCTTCTCATAGGGATAGGTGAAACGGCTGAAGAGATAGTCGATTCCCTTTATGCCATCAGAGAGCTAGACGAGAGGTATCACCATATTCA
Organism: archaeon; assembly: GCA_021822995.1. Classification (GTDB taxonomy): domain Archaea; phylum Thermoproteota; class Nitrososphaeria; order Nitrososphaerales; family Gagatemarchaeaceae; genus UBA183. The sequence goes on along the minus strand of JAKAPN010000089.1, from coordinate 1,310 downwards.
GGAGGTCATAATCCAGAACTTCAGGGCAAAGCCCGGCACGCCAATGGCCTCTCATCCCGAGCCGTCGCACGAATTCATGCTGAACAGCGTGGCTGTCGCACGATTGGTGCTGGGCAAAGACATGAACATCCAGGTTCCCCCGAATCTATCACCAGACTCGTACGCCGAATTTCTCGTCTGCGGGATAAACGACTGGGGAGGCATCTCGCCGGTGACCAAAGACTTTGTCAATCCCGAGGCTCCATGGCCGGAGGTAGCCAGGGTGTCCAACGACTGCGAGAAGCATGGGTTCAAGCTCAGAGCGAGACTACCGGTGTATCCTGAATTCGTCTTGAGGAGGAAGGAGTTTCTGCCAGAAAAGATAGCAAATGTTGCCGCCTCTGTCACAGACAGCGACGGATATGTTTCCGGGGGTGGCTCATACAACTGACTGTGCCAGAATCTCCGGCCCTTGGCGACCATGACTTCACGAACCTCAATTCCGCCTTCGACCGCATGCTCCGCGTGATCGATCCCACCATCGCGTCCACACTCGACAGGTCGGTGAGCGGGTATGACCCTTCCGTCGAGGACGGAGTCAGGCTCTTCGATTGTAGTGGACTTGAGATGAATCTGCTCCTGCTGGTAGCAGACGAGCTCAGGCGGAGGACGGTGGGGGACATCGTCACTTATGTCGTCAACAGGAACATCAACTTTACCAATGTCTGCATAAAGAGATGCGGTTTCTGTGCCTTTAGCAGGAACCACAGGGAGGAGGAGGGGTACTACCTGCCAATCGAGGAGGTCGTTAGGCGCGCCAAGCAGGCAGCGGAACTGGGGGCGACGGAGGTTTGTATTCAGGCTGGGCTTCCACCAAAGATGAAGGGCGACCTGTACATCGAGATCTGCAGGGCGATAAAGAGGGAGCTTCCGGGGATGCACATCCACGGCTTCTCACCGGAGGAGGTGATCTACGGTTCCGTCAGATCTGGGACGTCAGCCCGTGAATACTTGAAGATGCTGAAGGAAGCTGGTGTGGGGAGCCTTCCGGGAACATCCGCTGAAATCTTGGACGACGAGGTAAGGAGAATGATATCGCCCGGAAGGATAACGACGAAGCAATGGGTTGAGGTCATCAAGACGGCGCACGAACTCGGCATCCCGACCACTTCGACAATCATGTACGGACACGTGGAGACATCTCTCCACAAGTCGAAGCACATAGCTCTCCTCAGGGAGATTCAGAGACAGACTCACGGTATAACGGAATTCGTACCGCTGAGTTTGATGTACTGGGAAGCCCCCATGTACAAGAAGAACCTTGTCAAAAA
>JAKAPN010000088.1 GCA_021822995.1 archaeon | reverse complement strand
TGTAGTTCGTGATACCTGCGTCTATTGAGAGGCGGGACGACTCGGACTGGACATCGGCTGTGGCGTCTATGAAGTCGAGGGCGTCTGTTGGCCCTTCTTCGCTCCTCAAGGACGACCTGAGCGGCGAGTCTTCCTTTAAGTAATTTTCCTATGCGCGCTTGTAAGCGGGTCTGAAAGTCTCGCCTCCGAGAACGCCTGGATGCGCGATGCGCAGCCGGCGCAGCTCATGCAGTGCGACTGTCCATCTTTGTGGCAGCTCCATGTGAGCTCGAAGGGCACCCCCACCGCTGAAGCTAGCTTCAGTACCTCGGCCTTCGTCCTCCGCCTCAGAGGACGGAGTATCTGGAGCCTTTGCCTTCTCAGCCTGACGGAGCCTGCTCGAAGTGCCCCCTGTAAGCGTGAAAAGAACTCGTCGCTGACATCCTCGAAGACCTCGGCGTCATCCTTGTTGTGCCCCCCCACGATTACCGAAGCTCCGGTCTCCTCTGCATACGAGGCTGCGAACGAGTAGAATATCGGGTTCCTGAGAGGGATGTAGGTGGGGGGAAGCCCTTCGAACACCGTTTCTGGGATGTCGCTCGCTTCTCTGAGGTCGGGGAGACGGACGAACCTGTGCTCCCGTAACCCAGCCGCCTCCGCCAACGATCTCGCGGAGCTCAGCTCCCGCTTGGCGATACCATGATATTCGAAGGTGAGAGCACTGATGCGATACTTCGATCTGGTCAGAAACAGCGCGGTGGCGGAATCGATGCCTCCAGAGAGGAGGACTATCGCCTTCTTCGTCTGTCCCGGGCACCGTCCTGGTGCAGTTTGGCGAGTATGTGGCTCCCCTTGTTGAGCCCCTCGTACACGTAGACGCCGACGGCTGTAACATTCGACGGCATCTTGGGCGCTATCCTTTCCAGGACCTCCTTTGCGAGGTTCTCGACCGTCGCCTCTCCCTTCATCAATATGGTTGTCTGCGCGGGAGCTTTGATGGCAAATTCGCCGTGGACCGTCTCGAACATGAGCGAGACACCTTTCGGGTCCATCGCCTTCACGTATTTCTCGTTGATGAAGAGCTTGTGGTCAAGGCTGCGCACCGCTTCCCTCACGACCTGCTTTGCCACGGCGAAGTCGACCACCATGCCTTCGACTGGGCGCCCAATGACCTCGACGAGTACGCTGGTGGTGTGCCCGTGCATCACCGAACACTTCTCGGTCTTGGGGAGGATGTGCGCGTAATCGAAGCTGAACGATGGATCGTCTAGGAATATGGTCTGGAGCCCCCTCTCCTCCCCGATCCCGAGGACTCTCACCCCGTGGTCGAACCTGTCGCTCCTGGTGGCTTCCCTCGTTACGACTATGCACTTTGACCCCTTGAGCTCGGCCAGGATCCGCGCATCAAAGTCTGGCTCGACGAAGACGAGGGTTTCCTTCACCTTGAAGTCTGCGACCAAGCCTTTCGGCCGCTGAAGTGTTACGTTCTCCTGGTAAGTTACCCCGATGCCGCCAAGAAGGTCTGCAACCAGCTGGTGCGTGCTCGACCTTACCGAGCTCCCGCCGCTCCTGTACGCCCTCCGGTAAGCCCCCTCATCCAGCCGTTTCAGCCTCGGGGCGAGCTTCATGAGAACCTTCTCGCTCACGCTGGGAAGACGGGAAATGGCTTCGTTTATACTGTTTCCGTCCGAGGGTCTTCGGGCGCGGCCTTGATCCAGTGGTTAGGATAGTGGCTTCCCATTCCCAAGGAGGAGAGAGCCACTCGCCCGGGTCCGAATCCCGGAGGCCGCACTCATCTCTGCAGTTTCGCTGTGTTGCAGGGTATCGAAGCCCGCGATGTAGAGTTACTCGCTGAACAACGGGACCTTCCCCTTTGGCCCCACTACGTGCTGGCCAGGAATGTGATCCCGTATGCTTCTGCTATCTTCCTTTCCACGCTCTGGGCGGTGACATAGCACGGCTTGGCGCCAACGTCGAAGGCCATGATGAAGAGGCCGATCATCTCTTCGACTTGGTTAGAGCCGCGCTGCCGCATGCAGACGATCGACGTCTTTTCTCCACCTGCCTTTTCTGCCAAGAGATCGAACCGATGAACGACCCCGGACTTCCCGGGCAGGGACGCGTCGAGCCTCACCGTGTATCCCTCCCTCTTCAGGTCTTCGACGAAGCTGTCCAGCGACAACAAAGGTTTCGTCCCTCCCGCGGGAGTCACGATCGGACGCCCTCGACTATCTTCAACTCTCCCGCCTCCCATGGCTTCATCAAGATATCCCAGGGCGTGACCAAGCCCTTGCCTCCGTCGACGGTGAGGCAGTTGCCGCTGCCTGGGTCAACGAGTTGTGCCGCCCTACTAATCTGCATGCTGCCGTCCACGTCTACCGCCTCATGATAGCTGACCTCGCCGAGCGCCGCTTCAAGCATTTCCTCCGGGGACTCCTTCGCCAGGTTCAGCGTGCTTGGGCTGAACAGATGCGCGAGGATTTCTCTGTCGGAGACGAAGCGGTTCTGGTCCCCCACCCTGACCCGTCTCACCCTCCTGTTGTAGAACTCCCTGGCGACTTCTCTGAGAGTGGCATCGCTGGGAAGCGAGAAAACAGGCGAAGACGCAAGGTCTCGCACCTGGGAGCGGGTCTCCAACATTCCCTGCTGATACAGCAGGAGGATGTCGGAGAGCGTGATGAGACCGAAAGTTTCGTTCGACTCGACGAGTGCATACCCAAACTTCGTCCTTCGGAAGGCTTCGAGTACGCCTTCAAGACCGTCGTCTGACCTCACGCTGTCAAGGAACATGGACGCGTTCTCGCACGGACGGAAGAGCGTCCTGTAGAGGTCCTTCGGCTTCGCCTCCAGCAGGGCCTTGAGGAGAGGATATCCGGCAAAAGCCATCCACTTCCCGCCTCTGGTAAGGTACCTTATCCCCCCCTCGGTGCTGGCTATCAGGAGGGCGTCCCTTCGGGGGAGACCGAGGAGTGTCCCCGCGACGACAGCAAGGGTGCCCCTCTCGACTGTCGCGACCGGTCTTCCAAAGGTGGCAGGCATCGCTTCCTGCACCCTGAGCACCTTCACCGAACGCCTCCTTCGGTCAAACCGCTCGGCCACCCTGGCCACAAAGGTTGTGCGGGGAGCAAAATCTCAGTCTGAATGCCAGCCGAAGAGTGGCCGTCGTGCGATGAAAAGCGCTTCACTGGAAGAGCGGCGCCTCCATGGCTACCGCGACAGCCAGGGCATCGAGGATAAAGTGGTTTTTTGCGGCATGAGCGGTCACGGCACAAGTCTTCATACCCCGGTCATATAACCGATTCATCTCCGCTCGAGGAAGCGGCTCCGAACGTGGAAAGACCTTCTTGCTACCCCGCCTGTCTTTCAGCCCTTCGGCGGACCGCTTCAACCCATGCGAGGGGAGCCATAACCCCGAGGGACACCACGAGAGTCACTCCTGCAAGCCACGAATGCCCCAGGTATACCGCCCACACGCTGTCAAAATTCCCCGCTCCGAAGTTCGGCAGTATGTAACTCAGAAAAGGCGAAACGTAGAACGCCGTCGAGGGAGGGACAGCAGTGACGAACGCGGCCATGCCATTGATGACTGAACCGGCTGCGAATAGGGCGTAGACAACCCAGATGCCCAACCCCCTCGCCCGCTCTACGACATACCCTGCGGGGAGGATCAGGAACGGGATCGCCGGGACCAGGAACCTCGGCCCGAAAGACAGGCCCCCGGAGGGGTCGTACCAGGCAGAATATGGTATCACAATCCCCAGGAAGATGGTCAACCAGAGGAGAGTGTCGCCCTTGACCCCCCTTCTCAGCGCGACAACATATCCGACGACCCCGAGGAACGCGAGCGGCGCAAACGCGAAGACACCGCGGGACAGGCTGGAGAAGTTGAGGGCGAGCCCGTATAGCAAGGGGGTAGAGAACTTCCCGAAAACCGACTGGCCGACATAGGCGCTCTCCGTTGTCATGAAGGGGTTGCCGAAGATGGCGAAGTTGTATGCTCCGATTGCCACCAGGCTCGGCAAAACTCCCATCGCAAACGCCCCGGCGGCCTTCACCGAAGAGACCATCGAGTCACTCTTCTTGATGACCAGGAACGCGAAAAGGATGGGCACGACTATGGCATCAACGTAGTCGACTGTGAAAGCCAGGCCTGCTGCAAGGCCGCAAGCAAGGGCGGTGATGGCCGCGGAGCCATCGGCACGCTCAGCCTTGAGCGCGAAATAGACCGAGGCGAGCACTAGCATCGCAGACACGTCGCTTTGGAAGAAATATGTCGCAAAGGGCCAACTTATGGTAGAGAGCCCGAACCCTAGTCCAAGGAGTAAGGATGTCGCCCGCCTGAAGTACAGCCCGGCTATCTTGTAGACGAAATACGAGGCGACCGCCCCCATTATGGACACGAAAGTCCCCGCCCAGAATAGGACCGGACCATACGCCGTATACGATCCGGCCAGAGAGAACCCCACGGCCATGAACGGCAACGCTAGGAATGCGGTGCCCGGCGCCAGAGCGGAGTAGTTCTGCCCGCCGTAATGGAAGTCATCTACCGTCCACGGAGGGGTGCTGCTTGCTTTTCCCAGAGAGACGGTGTGGTTGGTGAAAAGTGCGTAATCCAGTTGAGTAAGCGAAGTCGCGTGGTCAGTCGCCCAGACAACGTTCACGCTTATTTCAAAAACGACGAAGACGAACAGAAAAACGACGAGGCCATCCGTGATGTAACGACCCCAATGAATCCCTGATTCGTTCTTGCCCAAGCGGCAGTCCGTTACATCTTGCAGGCCACCCGGACTTTAAGGGTTGGCGAAGCTCCGGCGCGTTCAACCGGAGATCGCTTTCAGCGCTTCGACGGCTTCGGTTATGTGTTGCTTGGGTCTGAGTTGAGAAGAGAAGGCATGTCTCACAATCCCCTGCTTATCGATCACGAAGGTCACCCTCCCAGGGACGAGTCCGAAAGATGACTTCGCCCCGTACATCTCCCTGACCTTCCCCCCTACGTCCGCCAGCAGAGGGAATCTCGCCCCGCACTCCTGCGCGAAACTTCCATGGCTCTCTGCCGAGTCGGAGCTTATCCCCAGAATCTCGGCGCCAAGCTTCAGGATGTCGTCATAGTTCTCCCCGAATGCCTTCGTCTCCGCTGTACACCCCGCGGTGAAGTCCTTGGGGTAGAAGTAGATGACCACGTTCTTTGAACCCGCGTAGTCGTGCAGCGAGACCTTCCGCCCTTCCGGGCCCTCCAACGTAAAGTCGGGCGCGCTGTCCCCGACGCTGACGCGACCTGTCAAACCCGTCCCCTACGTGCCTTCGGTAATCTTTCTGAGCGAAATCGAACCGTTTCTGATGTCGAGCCCATAGACCTCGTTCACGTCTAGACGCATGCCAAGCATGTCGTACTCCGACTCTGACAGCGTCATGATGAT
>JAKAPN010000087.1 GCA_021822995.1 archaeon | reverse complement strand
TACTATGCTACTGATGCTACTATACTACTATACCAGACTTGACAAATGAGTACAAGACTCAATGTCAGTCAGTACACACACACACATGGCTATACTAACTCACACTTACAGTACGATTTCCAACACTGTTCCTGGACTTCTACAAGGAGCACTTAATCATGCTTAGTCAAGTTGCTTACCCTTTAGCGTACTACATCGAGGACGACATGAAGGCCCTCATAGAGACTTTCTACAAGGAGGAGAACCTTCGCTTCCTCCCCGATGATATTCAGGCTAAAGGCGTGACTTCCCTCGCTAACCTGGACAATCGTCAGCTCATTTACGTTGCCCAGTTAGCGGTCAGACCTACTTCGCGTGAGAAATGGCTCGAATCCTTCTGGGCCTGTCCCCGTCCTCCCAAGCCAGACGTCGGAGACTCCTTCATCGATCAGGCCGCGCACTACAACTACAACATGGCGCTTCTTAACCTGATCCACGAGAATGCCGATTACCTCAACTTGAACGGAGGCCATCGCCATATGCCCTCACTTGACTGGCGCCAGGATAAGGACCGCGTTGGACCCTCCGGGAAGAAGCAAGCTCTTGGCCTCGCGAGGATTATTTCAGAGATGCTCTCTGGCACCCTAGCCGCGCGTATCGTCATCCACTTCCGCCCCAGGAGCGTCGAGGAGGAAAATGAGGCGCAGGTAAAGCCTTCACCTAACTACGGTAAACCCCTTGAGCCTAGCACGGTTGCGGAGCTGGTTGCGGCCTACAGAGCGATCTATCGCTATTACTACACGTTCGCCGAAGGCATCAAGCGAGTTAAGGACGATTATGAAGGCCCTCAGTCTACACCATCGTACTCCCTTGAAGCCCCAGATCGGGATCGCAACCGCCAGCCTCGTCACCCTTTTCTTCACGCCATGGAAGATGCCTGCTCCTCCGGTAACGAGCAACTCCTTAATGTAGTTCATGCCTTCGCTTCTGATGCCCACGAGCTTCTGCAGCGTGTTCCTGACGACCAGCTTGACGCCGCCGTGGACCACGTCTACTCGGAGCATCTCGAAGTTCTACAGGCCATGTCCTCAGCTGGAGTCTGTTACAGTGCTATGTTGTCCCCCAGTGGTCAGTGTACCAAACCCAAGTGTCCCCATCGCCACGATCGAGACTCTTTCAAGCAGGTGTCATGGAGCAAATCACCAAATATATGGCCACCCAGGGCTATAAGGATGCCCTACTTGCCGGTCTCATCGATCCCATCAAAGTCAAACCGGATTGGAATCTTGCTATCCCTCCGCCTGCCGCGCGAGCTGCTGTTCCTCTCCGGGGCGACTCCCAGCCCAATAAGCAATTTCAATCCCGACCTTCAGCCGGTCAAGCCCCTCTCGTCACTCCCCAAGCTGCCCGCTACGCAGCCAAGCCGGAGCAGAAGCTCCACATCACCAACCCGGTCGAAGATCCCTTCGAGTATGACGACCTCCCCGATCTCGTCCCTGATCATGACGAGCTTATCACTTACAACCAAGCCGCAGACGATGCCCTTGCTGCCGATGATTTCGAGTACCTACCCGACGGCACCAAGCTCTACCATCTGTCCACCGTAATGGTTGCTAACCTACCTACGCTTCCTGCCCTCTGCTTTCTTGCGGAGTCAACCTCGAGTCGGCCCCCGTTGAAGTCGATTGCCTTCTCGACACCTGTGCAACAATGTGTTTTATCGCAGACACATTGCTCCTCGAGCTCGAGCCCACGCTGGATCCACGAGCTGTTAAGTGGATCCTTAGCAGAGTCCGGATGGGAGCCCCTCCAGACCACCAGTCCGATCGCCAAGTAGATCTCAGGGTCTCTTGGAAGCACGACGGCGCCGACCACGCTGCCATCTTGCGTTTTATCGTCTTACGAACTAACAACCTTAGGATTATCCTCGGGCTTAACGCCATCTTGTTCGCCGGACTTCTTGACCCCTTGGTCTCGACCCTTCGTGATATGCAGCTGGAGGCAAGGTCTTCGGAGATGCTCTACCTTGCCGCTCCCGACTCTGCTCCCGACATCCCCACCTACTCCCTTCACATGACTCAACCTGTGGAGCCTGATCCGCCCTCCACTGGTTCTGGAGCCCCAATCGTAGGCGCCGGCATGCCTCCGAATGCAGTTCCTTTCCGAGCCCAGGTCCTTAAACCGGCCCGGCTCCTGGTCACTCCTGACCCTACCGGTTTCCGCCACGAGCTCCTCTGTCCTCTTTTCCGCCTGGATCCCGACGAGCTAGCTACCTGGCCTGAAGCCTTGCTGGACCACGATGTTTCTCTTCAGCGTTTCATCCGTGGCGACCAGCTCTCCTACGTGCCCACGTTCAGGCCCTTCTACTGGATGGACCTCAACAACGACTTGCATCACGCAGCCGAATCTCCTCCCACTGTTCAGCCAAACTATAATGGCCGCTACACAATCTGGCACGGTGTAGCGATTTGGCAGTGGGGCGTGTTCAACGGATCTAGTGACTGCCTACGCTTCACTCCCTACAACTCCTACGAAGACGTAATGAGATTCCTCAACCCTCTTCGTTACAATACACTCTACTGGCCTTCCAGCTTCGGCCGTGTACAAAACGCGCTGCTTCTTCCTCCCGGTCCAGCTTTCCCGGAGCCAACAACCAGCCACGCTGTCACCTCGATGCCCACTTATCTGCGCCTCGAAGACTCCCGACCTGATCCCACTAGCAGTTCCATCGGTCCTACCCCACTCCCTGGGATGGTCCCGCTTGCTCCTCCCCCGTCAGCCGAGTCCCAAGTTTCTCCCGCGGCTCCTACGGTCGAGGAAACCCCAGATCCCTTTGAACCGCCCGCGTCCTCCTCGGACGACTCTCCCTCCACTCCGGAGGTGAGCCCACCCTCTGTCGAGCCTCCTGACGTCCAGCCACCTCGCTCTCGCAAGCGTCGTCGCCGCCTACGCCCATCTCGTGCTGGTCCGCGCACTTTTCGGGACGCCGACCAGTCGCCCGCCCCTCGAGCCCCGCTCCGACAGTGGACATCGCCTGAAGCCCACGGCCCTTCCGAGGGTCAGCTGCCTTCCGCGATTCCTCCCTTGGCCCCTCAAGATGACTCCGATACCACGGTCTTCGCCGATATCCTCATCAAGGCGAACCCACTTCCAGCAGGACTTCCCCTTGCAGTTCCACCAGTTCCTCCTACGAATTGGAGCCGTTCCCCATGTCCAAGATTACCTGTTCAACCGGAACAACCTCAATCACTGGAGAACTCAACTGCTCATGGACTTTTTCCCTGATGAAGGGAATCAGCCCCTGTACCCAGCTTTCGAGCTGCTCCGAGCCTCTTATGAGTCTCTCACGGTCAGCCGAGCTTCCCGTCGCCGCGAAGTGAAGCCTGTCCGCCACGCGTATGACCCCGACGTGACTCCTCAGCTACCTCAGCACCAGTCGACTCAGCCCCGCGATCCTCCCGCTGCTTCAAAGCCGTCTGCTCACCGTGCTCCCGTCGCCTCTGCCAAGGGTACCTCGCCTCGTCAAACTCGGCCCACCTCTCGTGCCTTTCCCTGCTCATTCCCCGGATGCACTGCCATGGTTTCAGCTGCCCAGGCCTCCGAGGGAGCTGCCACCTGCGATCTCCATGCCGAGCCCATCGATCTGGCTCACTCCACCTCTTCCGCCTCCTCGGACGCCGAAGAACCTCCACCCCAGCCACGAGATGATGCCTCCGCCTCTGACTCTGCCGAGCCTACCCCGAAGTCCAAGCGCCGCTGTCGTCACACCAAATCGCGTCTCTCTGACGCCCCTCGCCCGCCCGATCGTCCCCCTGACAGCCCTTCCTCCGGCTCCAGTGGCCCGTTCCGCGAGCCTCCGGTTCCTTATATCCCGACTCTCCTGAGGCAGGGGGAGAGGAAGAAAGGACCCCCACCTCTCCGCACGATGCCGAGAGTGATAAGTCGCCTTCCCAATCTCCGTCGTCCGTCGACACCGTCTTCGAGAACCTCACCGACAGGCTGGCCCGCGACACCACGCCTAGAGGTCCTCCCCCCATTTTTCCGATGCTTCCACTGCTGTTCGAGCCCAGAAACCCTGTCCTCGCCTCAGCCGACCCTCGGATCCACTGCAGCCCTCTGCTGCGAGTACCCCCGGTACACTACCTGTTCACCCTTTCCCAGCCTACCCCTGAAGAGCCCCCTGAAGTTCTCGAGCTACCTCCTGCTGAATCCTCCCCCGACCTCGTAGAACCTTGCCCTACCGAGCCCTTCGGGGAACCGATGCAGGAGCTCGGGGTGGGTCAGCCCAGAATTTTCCAAGGTCTCAAGGAGCCTTCTCCTCTCTCAGCCCAGGATCCTGCGGGTACCACGGTGGCCTTACACCAGGACATTCGTATCTGCCACAATGATCCCATCCCTGGAAGTCTAACTGTCCTGCCTTTCGACCCCAAAGCCTCTGTCCTCGCAGAGTCTTTCCCTGGTCTGGTCCACTTCCCAGACCCTGGACAACAGGAGCCCCATGGCGAACTACCGTCCCCCTGGGGAAGCAGCCTCTTGGAAGGATGTCCTGAGCAGTGGCTTTGCACTTACGTGATCGATAATCCCTAGGGTCCCTTGCATTTCTACGTGCGAATCTGTGGGGATTACCGCAGGGTCACTGGCTACATGGCGGGCTACTATCTGCCCACACCTGACTCCTGTGTCCTGGACCAGCATACCTCCTCGCTCTTCACTATGGCGTCTCTACCGGAGAGTCTTGCCGAGTCAGCCCGTAGCCCGGAGTACCTACGCCTCCTCGATGCCGACCTTCAGCGTCTCTCGGAGCTTTCTCGTCGGGCCCACACTAAGGTCACTTCCTCCCGTCGCACTGCCGTCTCCGAGGCCACTCAAAATGTGTACCTTCATGGAGAGTTGGTCCTCGTCCAGCGTGATCCGGACAAACCCCTGCCTTCCAAGCTGACCATGCCCTTCTCTGGTCCCTACGAGGCCATCGACCAGGTGGGCAACGACGTCAAGTGCCGTCACCTTGCTACCCACGCCATTACGGAGTTCCCTGTCTCTCGCCTCAAGATCTTCCACGGCTCTCGTGAAACTGCCAAAGCCTCTGCAGCTGCTGAGGTAGAACAGTCTCAAGTCAGAGCCATTACAGCGTGGCGAGGCGATCCTCTCGTCCGTACCACCATGGAGTTCCGTACGGAATTCATGGATGGTGACGTTATCTGGCTACCCTACTCGGTCGACCTCGATCAGACCCAGGCCTTCGGCGACTACGTCTCCAAGCTACCGGTGCTTAGGCACCTCGAGTTCTCTGCCCGTGCCGCGAAAGAGTTCCTCGGCAAGATCCGCTCCCAGCCGATCTCAGGCTACTCTATTGGTGACAAAATTTACGTTGATATTCGTTGTTACAGTACCGAATGGTATGATAACGAATTAACTTTTCTTACAGATCGTTATGACAAAGTTTACGTTGTCATT
>JAKAPN010000086.1 GCA_021822995.1 archaeon | reverse complement strand
TCTGTCCTCGATCTGGAAGGACCTCCTGGGCCGGGGGGCGGTCTGCGACGCCCACCGCGCGCTGCACCCTTCGCTCTCCGAGTGCGACTTCTGCATAGGGGAGTACGGCCGGGAAGACGGGGTGAAGGAAAAGGCGGTCGCCGAAGTTGCGGCGGCGGTGAGGCAGCTCGAGGGATCTGCTGACTTCGTGCTCGTGATGCCGGAAGTGTCCGTCAACATCGCGTGCGCTGCAGGAGACGCGTCCACCCCGTCAGACGTGGTCGCTGTCCCGGGGAGGATAGTAAAGGTCAGAGGGAGAGCAAAGGCGATGCTGCCGCCCGAGGCCGGGGCTTCTGCCCACATGGCCAGAGTCCTGCTCCTCGCAAGGTCCCGGAGCAGGGATGTCAGGGCGTGCATCAACCTGCGCTTCGACCGGAGGATGGACACGGCGATGAGGAAGGCTGGGCTTAGGTCGCTCGCGGTGGCGGGGGTTCCGAGGGAAGGGGTCGAGGACCCCACGGTCGCAGCGATCGAAAGGAAGCTGCGCTCTTCCCGGGAGAGCTTCGACGCTGTCGTCGAACAGGGGGGCGGTGGAATCGAGCCGAACGTGTACCTGTTCGCATCTGGGGCGATGGAAGCGGCTGACCTCGCGATCCGGCTGGCGAAGTCCTACTCAGCGGGTTAGCGTCCCGATCTTTTCAGCGCCCCTGTCGGTCTGCTTTGCGCGCTCTACGCACGCCTCCACGAAGGCGACATAGATGGGCTCGGGCGCCTCCGGCCTGCTGACGTACTCAGGGTGGTACTGGGTGGCCATGTAGAAGGGGTGCCCCTCGAGCTCGAGTATCTCGGCCCTCCTCCCGTTGTCGCTGAATGCGGTGTATCGCATCCCCTTGTCCTTAAGTCTCCTGAGATACTTTTGGTTCAGCTCGAACCTGTGCCTGTGCCTCTCTCTGATCTTTTCGGTGCGGTAGATGTCGTACGCCCTGCTCGGCCTCTTGATGTGGATGTCGTGCCCACCCAGCCTCATCGTCCCCCCGAGGTCGCTGACCTTCTTCTGCTCAGGAAGCAGGTGGATCACGGGATGGGGTGTGTCGGGGTCGACCTCGGTGCTGTTGGCGCCCTTCAGCCCCAGCGCGTGCCTCGCGAACGACACGCTCGCCAGCTGGAACCCGTAGCAAAGCCCGAGGAAGGGGACCTGGGCGGTGCGGGCTTTGTTGGCCGCAGCGATCTTCCCTTCGACCCCCCTCGAGCCGAACCCCTGCGGGAGCACGACTCCGTCGTACGCCTCAATCAGCTCGAGCTTCGACTCGTCCTTCTCGATCTCCTCTGACTCTATCCACGAGATCTTGGTCTTCGCCCCGTTCACCGCGCCCGCGTGAGCCAGCGCCTGATTCACGCTCACGTAGCTGTCCGCCAAGTTGGCGTACTTCCCGACCATCGCGATCCTGACGGTCGCCGGCTGGTCGACGAACCTCTCCGCGACTTCGTTCCACCCCCGCATGGCGGCCCTGGCGTGCAGGCCCAGCTGCTCATGGATGGGCTTCAGAAGACCTTCCCTTTCGAGGAGCCTGGGGACCTGATAGATTGTCTCGACGTCGGGGTCGGAGATGACGCTCTCGACGGGGACGCTCGCGAAGAGCGATATCTTCTCCTTCGCCTCCCGCGGCAGCGCCCTGCCGCCGCGGATCACTATGATGTCGGGCTGAATCCCGATCCTCCTCATCTCCTGCACGCTGTGCTGGGTGGGCTTGGTCTTCATCTCCCCGACCACCGACAGCTCAGGAGCGAGGCTCACATGAAGGAAGAGCGTCCGCGCCGACCCCTCCTCCATCCTCATCTGCCTGAACGCCTCGAGGAACGGCAGGCTCTCGATGTCCCCCACCGTCCCGCCGCACTCGACCACTATCACGTCGACCTTCTCTTTCGTTGCGAGCTCGCGGATCCGCCGCTTGATCTCGTCGGTGACGTGCGGGATGATCTGGACTGACTTGCCGAGGAACTTCCCTTTCCTCTCGTCGTCGATGACCTTCTTGTAGACCTGGCCCGTGGTTATGTTGTTCGACTTCTCGAGGTCCCGGTTCAGGAACCGTTCGTAGTTCCCGATGTCCATGTCCGTCTCGCCGCCGTCGTCAGTCACGAAGACTTCCCCGTGGGTGTAAGGGTTCATGGTTCCGGCGTCGAAGTTGAGATACGGGTCGATCTTGAGACAGGTGACCTGCACCCCAGAAAGCTGGAGGAGCTTGGCGACTGAGGAGGTGATGACGCCCTTGCCCAGGCCGGACATTACTCCGCCCGTCACGAAAAGATACTTGGGCAAGTCGTCAGTTGAGGCAGTTCTCTAATTAAGGGTTGCTGGGCGTCCTAAGAAACCTGCTGGGTTATCACAGCCAGGTCCGACACGTCGACGAGGAGCCTGCTGATCCGCTCCAGTGACGCGAGGACCTCTGCCACGTTCCCGCCGTACCCGCTCGGTACTTTCGCGATCGCCGCGAGCTCGTCCGTGACCAGTTGGGCCAGCCCGCTCATCTGCCTGCTCACCGTCCTGGGTCTCCCTGCCCGCCTCGAAAGGAAACCCTGGGTCGCCAGCTCGTTCATCTCCTTGAGCCTCGTCACGCACTTCGCATACTCCTTTGCGAACTGGGGCCTCCCGCCGCTCCGCTGGAGTTTTCGGGAGAGCTCCGTGACGGCGTCACCGGTGCTCTCGAGGAAGGTCGCCAGCACACGGTAGTCGAGCAGGTCGACCGGCGAGAGTCCGTACCCTTCTGCGACCTCCGGGCGTACGACGGCAGCCCGAGTGGCCCTCACAAGCAGAAAATACAGCCGGTCGACTTCGTCGTCCCTCTCGGCGACCAGCCCGAGGAGCTTCGGGTCTCGCTTCGACAGCGCCTCGGCCGTGTCCTTCAGCATCCCGTCGAGCAGCCCAGACATCCTTCTGACCACCTTTTCCGGCGTGATCGCGGTGGGCTCGAGCAGGAACTGGAGCGTTATCCTCTTCGAGTCTTCGTCGAGCACCTCGAGCCCGACCAGCCTCCCCAGGGTCTCCTTGAACAGCCTCCTGTCCTCCCTGGATATCACCTTGGAGCCTTCGACCTTGATGAGAGCATATCCGAGCAGGTATGCCCCCGTGACGTCGTTGGCTACCTGTCCGAAGTCTCCCCCGTCGTATTTGATCTCAATCTGCTTCGGCTCCTCCTCCATCCCCTTGTATGGCTTGACCATGAGCTTCCCCGGCGAGAGCTCCTCCACAGAAACGTCCGCCCCCTTCTTGATCCCGTTCCTCCTCACCCACTCCTTCGGCAGAGACACGAGGATCGTCCCTCTCCCCATCTCGATCGCCTTCCTCGCGGGCACGTCTCTATGACCCGGGCCGCTTCTCTATAGCTCTATTCGCACACGTCGAACGGGCCCCCGCCCACGAGCCGCAACAGGTCGCCGGCGCCGATCTGGAATACCGCGTTTGGCGCACCGGCCGCTGCCCAGACCTTGGGGAACCTCGTCAGCGACTCGTCAGGCAGCACCGTCACCGCCCCACCGTGCGGGAAAGGAGGGACCCCCCCGATCGGATACCCTGTCCTTTCGCGTACCTCGTCGGGGCTGGCCATCCTGGCTTCGCCGAACACCTTCGTAAGCTTCGGTAGGCTCACCCGCCTGTCCCCCGAGGCGACCACCACGGCGGTCCCTTCCCCGACGAAAACGATGCTCTTCGCTATCTCCGCGACCGTGCAACCGAGGACCTTCGCGGCAAGGGCGGAGCTGCGCGTGCTTTCATCGAACTCCCTGATCTCGAATCCCGCTCCCGACCTGGCGAGGAACTCCGCAACGCGCTCGCGGCTACCCACTCTCTCACTGAGATGGACGGGGCTGCGGCTTGTTGACCTGCTTGTTCACCGCTTCTGCAAGGTAGTGCCCGCGAAGGGTTACCTTCGCGTCGGTGACCCCTGGGACCATGAGCAGCCCCGCCTTGATGTCGGCCGCTATCTTCAGCGCGAACACAGGGGGGCAGAACGGGGCTGTCAGATGGAACTCCAGCTCCACCGACCCGCCGTTGATGGCGACCTTGTCGATAAGCTTGAGGTCGGTTATCGGCCTCCCGAGCTCCGGGTCGATGATCTTGGCCATCGCAGCGTCGATGGCTGGCTGTTCGACTTGAGACAAACATCGACAACCTCTTCACGATTTATTTATCCGTTTGGAGGCTGGCGCGCGAACAGATGTCGTTACTCGCGTCGTTCTTCGCCTTCGACGCCGTCCTCTTCACCGAAGCCTTCGTACTGCTCTTCGCCGTCATGGACGCGCTGGGGACGGTCCCCATATTCATCGGCCTGACCGAGGAGTTCGCCGACCACAGGAAAAGGATCGTCAAGCAGGCGGTGGTGATATCGACCGCAATCCTGGTCGTGTTCGCGCTCTTCGGCTGGCTCATCTTCGACGCGTTCGGGATTACAATCAACGACTTCCGCATCGCAGGCGGGATCATCCTGTTCGTGGTGGCTGTCGACCACCTGCAGGGCGGAACGACCCGGTCCCGCGGGCTCGAGCCGTCAGACATCGCCGCCTTCCCGCTTGCGACGCCGCTGCTCGCGGGACCTGGTGCGATATCTACCGTGATCATAATCTCGGCGCAGCCGTACAGCCCGTTCCTCGCTCTACTTGTCATCCTCTGCAACTCCGTGCTCGCCTACGTCATCTTGTCTGGGTCCCACTGGGTCAGCAGGTTCCTCGGACCGAACGGAACCGACGCCCTTTCCAGGATAACCGCCCTCCTGATCGCCGCTTTGGCGGTCTCCTTCGTGGTCACCGGGATCTCCAACATCGTCCTGTCAGTGGGCTGACGCGTTGGCGATCGCAAAGAGGATCAAGGTCCACGGATTCGTCCACGGCGTGTCGTTCCGTGCCAGCATGGCCACGGTAGCCGCGGCCGCCGGCGTCAGGGGGTGGGTGCGCAACCTTCCGGACGGGACCGTCGAGGCGTTCCTGGAGGGCGACGAAAGGAGCGTGAAGAAGGTCGTAGGGTGGGCGAAGACGGGACCCCCGAGGGCCAGGGTGACCAGGGTTGACCAGGAAGATGCTTCGCCGAAAGACCACAAGGACTTCCGGATCTACGGCTGACCCGGCGCCGTCACTTCTGGAAGGACGCCCACTTCGCCTCTGTCCCAGGGTCTCTGAGCGCAGAGATGACGTAGTCTCCGAACTGGGCGGCGGTGGCTCCGTCGGGCCTCCCCGTGATGCGCGTCTTCTGCTCGTAGGTCCCGCAGACGTCCAGGGCCTTCGACAGTTTCGCGCTCTTTGAAGTCAGTCCGACGTGCTCCAGCATCATCACCGCCGCCCTCATGAGGCTCAGCGGGTCCGCGTACTTCCCTCTCCCTTCGGTGATCATCCTAGGCGCGGAGCCATGGATCGCCTCGAACATCCCGAACCTGGCGCCGATGTTCGCGCTCCCCGCCGTCCCCACCCCCCCC
>JAKAPN010000085.1 GCA_021822995.1 archaeon | reverse complement strand
TCCGCGAGTTCTTTCTGAGCTATGCCGGGGTGCCTAGTGATGGACAGCAGAATCTCGCGCGGGGTCTCCTGGGTAAGCAGCCCCAGAAGGACCTCCTGCTTCTCCCCGAAGAGGTTTGAAGGGAAGATGAACTTGGTCCCGCTCCCCCAGGTGGTTATCAGATCAGCCCTCGAAAGCTTGCCCAGATGGTATCGCAGGTCTCCCGTCGCTATCCCCAGCTCCTTCTCGATTTCGCGTTCGTGCGTGCCAGGGTGCGACCTGATGTAGTCGTAGATCTCCCGTCTGGTCCCATCCAAGGTTGTTTCTTCGACGCTCTGATCCAGAAATGACAAAACCTTCGCTTCCTTACGCCGATCTGCGCGAAGCTGTATTTTGATTTATTGATATTGGTGCAGTGGTCTAATCGTACCCTGCCTGGACACTGGCTCGCATCTTGACGTGATAGGCCGAAAAAAGGGGAGGGCGGTCTACCGCCACGTGGGCTGGTAGGCCAACAGTGTCTCGCTCGTCCGTACCCCGTCTACTTCGGCCATCTTCGAAACCTGAGTGAGAACCTCCTCGTGGTTCTTTCCTCTTATGGTCGCGATGATGTCGAATTCACCGGGTATGGCGAACGCGTTGCGGACTTGGGGTTGCTGTTCTAGCGCCTTCAGGATCTTGTCTGACTTCCCCTTGACCTGCAGCATTGCAAGTGCAAGGGAGTCGCCAGCCTGGGTGCCATTGCGCTCTCTCGCGAAGCCCTCGTGAGGGGTGTATGTTCTTGTCGAAGTGATGCCTTCCATTGCACGGATCTTGTCGACGAGCTCGCGGACCCGTTCCGGCTCCGCAGCCTTCAACTCGATGGCCAGGTTGAACCTGCCCACGAGCGGGGAGAAGTAAGTGATTCCCTCGATGTCTTCGAGCTGCTCTCTGACTTGGCTGAGCGCCTTTGGTTGGACTGTTGCGATGATGGTTGTTGGATTCGTCTCGATTTCCTTTCTGTTTTGTGCCATTTTTCTTCGAGATCGTGAAGCCGCGGATTCTATTATTCACTTGTGGTGCGGACGTCTAATAGTGCCGGTGGGCGGAAGACGCGCACCCTTCAAGGCGGCTTGAGGAGAGCTGAAGGCAGCTGAAGCGGGCATGCCGGTTCCCGGCGCGTCCCTCGAGGACCGGCCCGCTTCTTTGCTGAAAGGGTGAGATTCGAGGCAGGTGCCTCCTCCTTAGAGGCTGGGCTCTGCTGACTTGGGCGTTTGCTCGAATTTGCACCCAATTTGCATGCAAGTCTGAAACAGGCTTATCATCAGATCGTCTCGGTTGCAATGCGAGAAAATGAAGGTAAGTACTTCGGACAGACCAGCAATTTCGACATCGGCTATGGTCGGAGCTGTGATAGTGGTAGTGCTGATAGTGGGCGTGGGCGCCTACTACCTCATGAGCGGCACGGGCACAAAGGCCACAACCACCTCGACCACTACAACCACAACGTCAACATCATCCACTTCAGCGCTAGGATACGCCGTTCAGATCGGGAACAGCGCGACCGTCGGACACTACCTGGAGAACGGAACCGGGTTCACACTGTACATGTTCGGCGCAGACAAGCCCGGCAACGGCACGAGCGCGTGCGCCGGTTCTTGCGCAGCTGCATGGCCGCCGTTCTACGCGAGCAGCCTCAGCGTGCCCTCTGGCTTGAACCCGTCCAACTTTTCCACAATCACCCGCGCCAACGGCGCCAAACAGACCACATACAACGGATGGCCGCTTTACTACTACGTCGCCGACTCGAGCTCAGGGAACATGTACGGAGAAGGCCTGAGCCAGTTCGGGGGCCTCTGGTACGCCATCCCACCTACCCTACAGCAGTCTGGAGGACAGATTGTCGGAGGGCCGTCATACAGCATAGGAGTGGCATACAAGGCGTCGATCGGGCTCTACCTGACGAACAGCACCGGATTCACGCTGTACTTCAGGTCCACCGACACCCCCAACAGCGGGACGACGACCTGCAACACAAGCTTCTGTGAGAAGAACTGGCCTGTGTTCTACACAGCGCCGCTCACTCTGGCACCAGGGCTCAGCTCCACCAACTTCGGGACCATCACCCCATACAACAACACCAAGATCGTGACGTACGACGGGTACGCGCTCTTCTACTGGATCGGGGACACCGCCCCAGGGGAAACCCTAGGCCAAGGCATCGGAAACTTCTATGTCGCAACGGTCCCAGCACCGGTAGCACCCTCGGCTACGACAACCACCACTTCCTCAACCACGACCACTTCAACCTCCTCCAACGCCTACGTGTACTAGGTGGGGGCTCACGGGTACAGAGATGACGCCTGGGATACCGGGCGCGACAGCACCCGCTTGACCTCACACACATCACAGATGCCGCGCGGAACTACGCTCCGCGCGCAGCCCCCTTTATACTGTAGAGCATTCCGCCGCACCCAAGGCTCCTGTTGTCCTTCGACTCGTTCAGGCACATGCTGTGGTGGGTTTTCGTCGTTTCCCGGGGAGGCAGGACTAGAAGGATGATAGTCGACACCCTCGTCGCGTCCCCCACGAACGCGAACCAGCTGGCGAGCAGCCTCTCTGTCAACTATCGGACGGTCTCCCACCATCTCAGGGTGCTTACCGAGAGCAAGCTCATCGAAGCGCAGGGGCCGAAGTACGGACAGGTCTACTTCCCGACCGAGCTGCTGACAAGCAACATCGCGGTCTATCGCGAGGTGGTTAACGATAAGAAGGCGGACGGACAGCCGGGGAGGGCAAGTTAGATGTTCCCTGGACCCGTTTGGTCGGTCGACATCATCATCGCAGCGGTCGGCGCTGTAGCCGCACTGGTGCTGCTCGTCTTCTATTCCAGGCTCGCCAAGGAGCGGACGTCAAGGTTCACCCTCGGGCTCGCCTTCATTTCGCTAGTCTTCTTCGTCCAGAAAATAGCCGCCGCCCTCGTCTACTTCAGACTGGCGGCGACCTACTCGGCTGACGTCGCCCTTCCCATCATGGCCATCCACTCGATGGAGCTGGCGGGGATAGGCGCGATGGTCTGGATGGCGAAGCAGTAGCCGCACGGAATGCGGCTCTCGAAGGGAAACCTGCGAATCCCGGCTGCAGAAATCGGCCTTCGAGCGTCGGGACGGGCTTAGATGAAGAGCGCGAAGAGGACTATCGCCGAGATGAACACGATGGAGATGGTGTTGACCACCTTGATCAGCGAGTTGATCGCCGGTCCTGCGGTGTCCTTGAACGGGTCACCGACCGTGTCCCCCATCACAGCGGCCTTGTGAGCGTCCGACCCCTTGCCGCCGAGCTGGCCTGTCTCGATGTACTTCTTGGCGTTGTCCCATGCGGCACCGCCGTTGGTCATGGTGAACGCGAGGAAGACGCCTGAGACGACGCTGCCTATGAGCAGCCCGCCAAGCGCCAGGGGGCCTAGGACGAACCCTACAACCAGCGGGGTGACGACCGCGAGCGCTCCCGGCTTCACGAGCTCCTTTATCGCCGCGGACGTGCTGATGCTGACCGCCTTCGCGTAGTCGGGCTTGGCCGTCCCTTCCATGATGCCTGGGATCTCCTTGAACTGGCGCCTGACCTCGTTGACTATGGTGAACGCGGCGCGCCCCACGGCCTTGATCAGGAAGCTGGAGAAGTAGAACGGCAGGAGCCCGCCGATGAAGAGCCCTATCACCACGTACGGGTCGGAAAGGGTGAACTGCAGCTGCCCGTTCACCATGTGAGTAGAATACCTGCTCAGGAGCGAGGGCGATGCGGAGATTATCCTGGAGGCCTCGTTCTGGAACGCCTCGAATATCGCGACGGCCGCGAGCGCGGCAGAGGTCACGGCGAACGCCTTCGTGGTCGCCTTGGTGGTGTTCCCGAGGGCGTCCAGCTCGTCGGTCACGTCCCTGACGCTCTTGTCAAGCCCGGCCATCTCGACAATGCCGTTGGCGTTGTCTGTGATCGGCCCGAAGGAGTCGATCGACATTATGATCCCGGTGAGGGACAGCATCGACATCGTGGCCACGGCCGTGCTGTACACGCCGGTGAGTACGTCCCCGCCCGAGCCGTAGAAGCCGAGCGAGTACGAAGCGATGATCGCGACCACCAGGACGACCGCGGAAGGCGCTGCGCTGGTGAGCCCGGTCGAGAACCCGGAAAGGAAGTTCGTGGCCGCCCCGGTCTGGCTGGACAGGGCGATCTCCCTCACCGGCCCGTAGGAGTATGAGGTGAAGTAGTTGGCCACCTGCTCGATAGCAACGACTACGATGATGCCGACGATGGCGCTGGCGAAGAGGTAGTAGCTCAGCGTCGAGCCTCCGAGTATCATGTCCCCGAAGACGTAGTCCAGCACGATGGCCACGACGGCTGCTATGATCAGCGTGATGTTGAGCGCCCTGAGAGGGTTGGACTTTATCGACTTCCTGACGAAGAGGCTGCCGACGATCGCTCCCACTATCCCTGACGCCCCCAGCAGGAGAGGGTAGACGAGCAGGCCCATGCTCAGCCCGCCCGGTATCAGCGCACCGAGGATCATCACCGCTATCGTCGTCACCACGTAAGACTCGTAGACGTCCGCCCCCATCCCTGCGCAGTCGCCGACGTTGTCTCCCACGTTGTCAGCTATCACCGCTGGGTTCCGGGGGTCGTCTTCCGGGATCCCGGCTTCGACCTTCCCTACAAGGTCCGCGCCGACGTCCGCGGCCTTGGTGTAGATCCCGCCGGAGACCCTCATGAACATCGCGATGAGCGAAGCGCCGAACCCGAGCCCGGCCAGCGTAGCGGGCGAAGTCGCGATCGTCTTGGAGAACGCTATGTAGAAGACGGAAAGCCCGAGGAGGTCCAGGCCGACGACCGACATCCCCATCACCCCGCCGCCCCTGAACGCCATGGTGAGCGCGCTGCCGAGCCCCGACTTCGCTGCCTCCGCGGTCCTTGAGCTGGTCCTCACGGTCACGGCCATTCCGACGTAGCCGGCCAGGGCCGACAGGAACGCCCCCATCGCGAACCCGATGGCGGTCGCGCCCCCTGTCGCGTTGGGGTAGTCGATTAGCCCGAAGATGAGAAGGACGATCATGACGGCGACCGGCGCGATTATGCGGTATTCCCTGCTCAGGAAGGCACCCGCCCCTTCCTTCACCGCGTCTGAGATCTCGATCATCTTCGGCGTGCCGCGGTTCTGCCGCCTAAGGTAAGCCCAGAGTCCGGCGCCGAAAAGGAGGGCGACGGCGGAGAGTACGAGGGCGATGTAAGCTCCGGAGCTGTTGGGAGCGGAAAACGGCGCAGAGGACTGGGCCTGCAGCAGCCCCTGTGCTAATGTCAAGCGCTGGGGGACGCCCTCGGATTCGGTTTAAAAGAATTGGGGATGCGTTTCACTGAGCCTTTCGCTTCGTCAGGACGTACGAGGCGATCAGTGGCAGGACGGTGGTCACTTCGGCGTCACATAATCAAAGAAGAAT
>JAKAPN010000084.1 GCA_021822995.1 archaeon | reverse complement strand
TCGGGCTGAGCTCTGACATGGCGGGGGCCCTGATCACGGGCTTCGCCGGTTCGCTGGTGATGCTCGTCGGCGTTGTCACCTGGAGCTACCTATCATCGAGCTAAGTCCTATAGCGCTCTAGAGCCTAAACGGACCCTCGGTGACCTCCCTTCTTTAATCGAGAACAAAGCGGGACCCTTCTCACACTACGCGAATCAATACTCAACGAAAGAACAACGGCATAGATGCCACGGAACACCACGAAACGCAAAGCTGTGGAACCTACACGAGACCATAAGACAGGACAAGGCGATGCAACAGTACTTCGCAGTCCTTGGAAACAGGCGCAGGAACGATGGTATCATATCGGCAAACAGTTACCGAACAGCACCAGCTGCCTGCAGGGCATTCCTCGACTACCTCGGAATAAGGATCACGACGAATGCGTTGTCGGAGCTGATTGCCCAGACGAAAAAGCAACACAAGAAGGACAACATGGACACCAATGACGCCATACTACGGTTCGCGTCGCTTCCACCAGTGCCTCAGCATTCGACCCTCGCATCATTCGTGAAGGGAGTCTTCAGGTCGATGCAGGACTTCGATAGACTAACGAGAGAGATGCTAGTATATGGCAAGAAGTATAGTGAAATCATAATCCCCTACATCAATGCCGGGGGCTTGTCTAACGAACAACTTGACACAGCTCTTCAGCTACTATCCGAACACTACCCTCAAGTCAAGAGCTGCTTTCCGCTCAACTGCGCAGATTTGACCTAGGACTCAATACTCCGAACGTTAGAGGTCCAATCTGGATTAGACCATGCTGCAGGGAGGACGGGGGTAACAGCCACAAGCCGCCGACCCTGCTCGACCCTATCCAAGCGAAGACCACTGCTATACCTCTCGTACCAGTTCTCTTGAGTCGGCTTCTTGACGATTTCCAAGAGCCTACAATAGCTTGCTTCAACGCCTTCAACCATCTTCTCCCCTCCTATCTGAAATCAAGATGCCGAGTCCGAGATGCACGACCTCTTCCAGAGTCAATGGCTTATCATACCAGTTCGACTCCATTTTCGCTCCGCAGAGATCGCAGAACAGCGTCCTCCTGACCTTCATCCGATCCGCCTTCCGCTTGAACTGTACGCCAACGCGCCAGGCATACTTGTTCAGGACAGCGTTGCTCATCCACCCGAAGCCAGAATGACGATGGGACCATGGTTTGCGCTTCGTGAGCATCTGCTCGAACCAGACCGTCTCCTCGTCGGTCCTCGGAGCGCAGTTGTTGTACACGACTTCGCGATAGGCATCCCGGACCTCGGGACGGAAGGTGTACTCCAGGCAGAACTTGACGTCGTGACTCTCGGGATAGTACCTGTAGTTCACCACGAACTCTGAGGCAGAAGATTCGCCGTATAATGCCTCGACCTCACGCCTCCAAGCCCTACCGAGCTCGTAACACATCCTCCTAACTTCGCCTCGGGAGAGCGAAAGCGTCCGCTTAACGAAGGCACCCTTTGAGAGACCGTCCAGACCGTAGACTTCGTACAATCGGTCAAACATCATCGAGTAGACTACAGCGTGGACGTGATAGTCCGCCCCTCTCCAGACGTTTCCTTTGCACCCCCTCCCCCCTGCAATGTAGGCAGTCCTTACCAGGGCATTCTTTCGCGGGATGGAAGGAGTGAGAGAACTGAGCCGCAACATCGCCCCCCAGAACATAACGTCTGACGCTCTTCTGACCCTCGACAGGCACTGATTCTCCGCCGAAATATTCTGAAAGTACCTTCACGACGATGCGTTCCAGAGCCCTTGCAGCGTTGGGATCGGCGTCCACCCGCTCCCAAAGATCGTCTTTCATGGTGAACGTGAACATCGAGGCCGAGACCGTCTCATGGAGCGCCGAGTACACCGTGTCGAGGAGTTCCATCCTGTCGGCAACCTGCTCAACCTTCTTCGCGGAAGCGCAGAAGTAACAGAGCGGACGCTTGCAGCCTATCCGGGCCACTCTCTTGTGACTGGAACCCTTCGAACAAGTCCAGACACGACGTGGGGTGCCGCAATCCGCCATGTGGTCTAACTCGTAGTCGGCTAGAAATGACCCCCAAGGCAGCCTTCCACCTTGGGTCCATCCGACGAGGAGCGTATTGCTCAGCCGTTACCACTTTCAGTCGAAGCATAGAGATAATATTGACTCGTCCCTGCTCTTTACCGGAAGGGACAAATGCCACGTGCAGTGAGGACAGACAAGGACCGAATCTATCGGGACCTCACCATCAAGCACGGCCCACTCACCAACGTTGAATTGTGTAGGTATGCGAAGGAGATTACCGGCTTCGACAAGATGTCTGACTTTGCTCTCGAAAAAGACGTTGACCGTCTTGTGAAGTACCACCTCGAAATGGGAACTCTCGTAAGGGAGAACGGAGCGCTAACCTGGCTCCTTCCTGTTAGTCGCCCTGCTTCAGTTGGCCCGGAACCTGGGCAAGCCTTCCTCAGCGGCGACGGCTTTCTCACCTCGCGGGCTGCTGTAAAATGCAGGCGCTGCGGCGACACCATCGATCTCTCAACTGTCAAAAAGCGGTGGAGACTTGAGAACCGCTATCTCGCGCTAGCGCTGCACGTCCACCACTTCTTCCGGGTGACATGCCCCGGCTGTGGCTGGGACGCTAGATGCGACACCGGGAAAGACGTGAAACCCTTGCTCTCCCCAGGGAGCTGACAAACCAAAACCAACTCTGGCGGTCCGTCAGGGAATACACGCAAGAATCAACTAAATTAAGGGGCATCCGTCGAAAAACAAGGCGCTTCCGCCTGTATCTGTCCGAAACGAGCCCCGTTCTGCCGATTTTAAGTTCACAAGTATTAAATAACGATGCACTGGTCTGCATGCCTACCTGGGGTGATTCAGCTAGCATGGCCATGTCAGCAGAGTTCGGGTTCCAGAATTATCGCCTAGCCCCGTCCCCTATCCAGAAGGGACGCGTGCGCCCCGTGTACCACGTCGCAATCAAGGAGGATGAACGAGGATGGATAGTTGCACGTTGTATTGAAATCCCTGCTGCCATAACTCAGGGCCGAAGCAAGGATGAAGCCATCAGGCGTTCATTCGACGCGATCGCTTCGATCCTTGATGCAACAGGGGTGGACCAACCTGAGTTTGTCGTCCTTGCTACTGAAGGTTAATTGCCCAAGCTACCGGTCGTCTCAGGGAAAGAGATGGCAAAGTATCTCTCAAAGAAAGGCTTTGAAATAAGGCAGGGTAGAGGCTCTCACGTTGTCGCAAAGAAGGGCGGCCTGATGACAGTCATCCCAATGGACGACGAACTCGCAACCGGGACCCTGCTCGGGATTCTCGAGCAGGTTGGAATCAGTCGTGAGACCTTCTCGGAGGAGCTCCGTTGAGCGCACCCGCCGATGCAGGTATGGTCGAGGCAGACTTCGCGGTTCTTCGTGAAGACTACTCGCGCTACCTGTTGAGCGATGGCACGACGCTTAGAGTAAAGATTGTGGTCCGGAAACTTTTCAAGACTCCCGCAACGTCTCCCCAGGGGTATCCACTGAACGTGGGGGTTGACTCAATCAACGTTGTCGCAGCCCAGGTCCCTGACCGGCTCAGGCGCAGACCTTCTGCCGACACCATTGATACTTCAAGGGACGTGGGAACAGAAATGAAGTTCGAACTCATGGGGGAACAGCGTGACCAAGAGTACCTTACCGCCGATGGCCTCAGGGTTCTCATGAAGCCCGTGTTAACGAAGGTCTTCAAGTACGACAAGTACAACGGTTATGGCGAACCGATTTACAATGTCGTGGTCCAAGCCATTACTAACATGGAGAAGGTCTCTAGCTCGTAGCGTCTAACCCAGGTCCGAATCCAACCCACAGCCATCAGCGATACATGGTGGGATGACGGATGGTTAGCCGGGATTGACCTCCCACAAGAAGGAAGATCGTGAATAAGGCACCGTAAATCAAACGCCTAGTAGTCTAAACCTAGAAGGAGTCTATAGGAATTATCGAGCTGAGCGGTAGGGCATAGAGCGTAGAGCGGGAGGCTCGACCCGGCTCACGCCCCCGAATTTCGCTTCACAAGGACCGGCGCCATCCAATCACGGAGCGGGACGACCGGTTTGGACCTGCTCTTCTCCACTGGAGATCTTCGCGCAGCGCTTCGCCAGGCGCACCACCCGCCCCAGGAGGAGGCCCACCCCGAAGGTAAGCAGCAGGTCGGTCGCCATGGTCGAGTGGAGGGGGGCGCCCGTCAGGGCGGCGAACGCGGAGCTGATCGCCGCTCAGGACCCGGGGTCTCCTTTCTCGTACAGAAGCTGAGGGCGCTGGGGGTCAGGCATACGTTCATGCTCACCGGGGACAACCGGACCAACGTCTAGCTCATCGCCAGGGAGCCGGGGATAGAGGGTCGAGGCGGACCTCCTCCCGGAGCAGAAGGTGCAAGAGGTGAGGCGGCTGACGGAAGGGTATGGTTCCTCGGTCATGGTAGGTGACGGGATAAACGACGCCCCGGCTCTGGCCACCGCCGCGGTGGGGGTGGCCATGGGAGCCCATGGCACCGGGATATCCGCCGAGGCGGCCGACGCGGTCCTCCTGGTCGACGACGTCGCCAAGGTGGGGGACGGCGTGGCCATAGGGCAGAGGATGCTCCGAATAGCCGAGCAGAGCATCTGCTTCGGCATGGGAGGGAGCTTTGTCCTGATGGCGATCGCCAGCTTCTGGTACATCGAACCGGCCGTGGGCTCGATGCTGCAGGAGGTCATGGACGTCGCAGTAATTCTCAACGCCCTGAGGGCCCGCTGAGCCGGGCGCGACCTGCTGCCCTGACGGCTAGACGGCCAGCAGCGGGACCGACGCGAAGACCTTGGCGTCGTTGACGAGGTTGGCCAGCTTCGAGTATTCATTCGGCTCGTGAGGGACATCGTCGATGGTGCTCCACACGGCGGTAGGTATCCCGTCCCTCCTGAAGAGGTTCCCCACCGTCTGCCCCCCGATCCCTGTGAACCTCGGCTTCACCCCAGTCACAGCTGAGACCGCCCTCCGCAAGAGGACCGCGACGTCGCTGTCGCTGGCGGTCGCGGGCCCTGCGGACTCCATCTGCACCTTCTCGAACCGGATTTTCGCCCGGCGCTTCTTCTCGACCCGTCGGACGGTCGCCTTCACGTCACGGACCACGGCGTCGAGGTCGTATTCGGGGAGGACCCTGCAGTCGAAGTAGGACACGTCTTCGCCCGGAATGGTGTTGATGTTCCCGACGTTGGGCTCGACCTTCGTGGGCTCGAACGACGAGACCGGGTAGTCGTAGAGCCTGTTCTTCTTCGTGTACTTTCCGTTGAGCACCCTGTCCAGCTCCAGGGCGAGCTCCATCCCGACCCTGTGGGCGTTCAGCCCCTTCTTCGGGAGGCTCGCGTGGACCTGCTTCCCCTCGGTGGTCAGCTTCATCCACAGCAGCCCCTTCTCGGCTATCTCTATGTCG
>JAKAPN010000083.1 GCA_021822995.1 archaeon | reverse complement strand
CATTGCTCCCGTGGTGTTGAGCCAGCTGGAATTCAGCGGCCTAAAAAAGGAGGACCCGGCGTTCTATGAACAGGCGGCGAGAGGTATCGTCCTGTGGCAGAAGGGAGAATGAGCGCAATCTTCAGGCGCCTCGTGGGCGACAGGAAGATCACCAAAGCGAGTCTTGGCAAGCACGCCGTGAACCTCAGGGAAGAAGCCGATTATGCCCTGACCTTCTCTGCTGAAAGCGCGGAGCGTGTCGTACGTGACGCCAAGGGCTTTGCCCAAGCCGCGCGAAGGACGTTGAACAGGCGCCCCTCCGGGCCCAGGAGGGGTAAAGGCGACTAGACGGCCCTGAACCTCGCGGTGAAAGCGAAGACCTCGTGCTTTGCCATCCCTTCGACTATTACGCCTTCAGGCACCCCCTTGAAGACGAACAGGGTGTACGACTTCGTCCCCTGCTGGCTCAGCGTGTCCACGTCCTGGAACGACTTCAGGGCGTCAGACACCCGCTCCACCCGGGACTTGTAGTCGTCCACGATCCTGAGGGTCACCTGTGCGAGAGCCCCCTGCGGGTCTGAGGAATTCACTGGGAGAGTGCCTACCTTCGCCCAACCCCGCGGCACCTGGGCTCCTTTGTCCTTCTTCGAGTCTTCCTTCTTCTCCTTCGGGGGAGGGGCGCCAGGCGCGCTCCTCAGCTGCTCGCCGAGCTGGTGTCCGTACTCCTCCTGCCTCGCCTTGTAATACTGCAGGAGGGTCTCAAGGTACGCGACTACGCTCTCCTTGCCCCTGAACTTCACGAGTCCGGAGTTGAGCTCTAAGTTGTCCCGGATCATCCGCCACCGGCTACTCCTTGTCCAGAGAGTCCTTGACCAGGTCCGACTCTGCCGAGTCGTAGAACTGCTTCCGGGAGTCCTTGACGGGCGAGTTCCCTTCCTTGAACTCGCGGAGTATCTTCTCCACCAGGTAAAGCCGCTCCTCCGCCCCCTTCTTCCTCTCGGTTATCTTCACCCTCAGCTTCGGCGCCCACTCCTGGACGACGTTGAGGATGTCGACGGGCCTGAGGTCGGACAGCGGCTTTGAGAACGGCTTCCCGTCAGCGTCCAGCCCGATGATGACCGCGTCCGCGCCTATGATCGCCTGCTTGACGTGGTTGAGGGGCTCTCCGAGCGCCATCGGGCGGATCGAGATCGCCGTCCCGAGCCCTGACTGGATTACCTTCATGGACTCTACAAGCTTCATCGTCTGAGAGTATTCCAACTCCTCTATCTCCGAAAGCTGGGCCGCGTCGCTCTGGATCTCTCGCATCGCGTGGATGAGCGCCTGCGGGTCAGTTGGTGTAGCTTCATCGATTACTTTCTCCTTTTCTTTCTCCTTTGCTTCCTGTGACGCTGGCATTTAGCATAACATGCTCTTCTGCCAATAATAGGTTTGTGAAGCACCAATCCATACAGAGGGAATGTGAAAATGCATGAAGCCCGTCAACGTGCCCTCATGCGAATTCGCGCCCAAGCCCCTCACCCCGAAATCCGGGGTCACGACTGGGCCACACCAGAGAACTCCATGTACGCACGGGTGAAGAACTTCATCATCTCGTAGGGGGTGCTCAGGACCGAGTTGACCTTGAAGTACTTCTTGACCTCCGGGACCTGGACGCCGATCCCGATGAGCATGATGCCTTTCTTGTCCACGTCCTTGATCCGCTCGATGAGCTCGTCCTCGATGCCGGCGTAGCCGGTGGGCCTGCAGTCGGAGACCACCACCATGTACTTGCTCTCTACCGGCCTCGAGTTGAGCGCCCTGGAAGCGACCTCCAGGGCGTCAGGGAGGTAGGTCCCCCCCTGCTGCGCGAGCCCTCCGACCCTCGACTTCGCCTCCATCGAGTAGCCCTCGTCGAAGTCCTTGACCACTTGGAGCGTGTCGTTGAACCCGTAGAGCCCCCATCTGCTCCTTTCCCGCATGACCGTGCTGGCCACCTCGGCGAGGCAGGTGGCTATCCCGCGTATCTTCATCGAATCGGACAGGACGCTCTTGCTCGCGTCCACGAGGATGGCCCAGGCCTCGTCCTTGAGCAGCGCCTCCTCCCTGGTGAAGACGTCAGACCGCTGCGACCCCGACGCCAGCACCTGCATGGCCATGGGCATATCGACCTGCCCGCTCAGTTTTCCCGGCTCCTCGTCGGTCATGTTCTTCACCGCGAGGAGTTGGTTCTTGATGTTCCTGATGGGGCCCGCCAGCTCGGCCCTCGCCCTCAGGAACGCCGAGTAGTCGCCGTCGGGGAAGGTGACGCCGTTCAGCCTCGTGTTCGCGAGCAGCTTGGAGTAGTACTCCATTACCTTCTGCCTCTTCGCGTAGAGGTCCTGCAGCGCGTTGTAAGTGTCCTTGAACTCGGGTTCATCCGTTATGTCGGTGTCCGCCTCGACCCCGATGGCGGTCAGCCCCCCTGCGAGCAAGGACGCCTCTTTTCCCTTCGCCGCCTCGAGGTGGGGCCCAAAGAGCGAATCCCCCGAGTGGGCCTCGGTGTGGGGGAAGGCCGGGATCTGCGGGAGGACCAGCTTGTCGAAGTGCTTGTAGACCAGATCGGCGGCCTTGACCAGCAGCGGGTTCGTCGGATCCTGGGCCGAGTTCTCCACCATGCCGCGGACCTTCTCCGTGACGGCCAGTATCGCCTGATCCTCGTCAGCTCTCCCCCCCTTCGCCTGACGAACTCCCCAGAGCGAGAGGAGCAGCTTCGACGCTGTCCTCAGCCCCCTGCTCTCCGTTTCGTCCAGGTCGGGCATCCTCAGCGCCCCGATGGCGTTGGCGTAGGCGACGTCTTTCATCGCCCCCGGCCACTTCTCGCGGGCCACCAGGGTGATGCGGTAGTCCTCCAGAAGCGAGATGGTGAAGACAGCGGGGAACCTCTCCTTCCCCTTCCCCCATTTCGCCAGGGGAGCGAGGTTACCGTACGAGATGTGGAAGGCTGCGTGGTATAGCGAGGCCCTGAAGAGCCGCCAGAGCATCGCCCACCCCTGGTCGTCCGCGTCCGCAAAGAGGCCCTGGACCGAGAGGACCCCCTCCTTCTCCTTCCGGGGGACTGGGAGCTTCGCCACGAACCCTTCCCCGTCCAGGCCGACGGAGGGCCTGGCCGCGGTCTCGCTGAGTATCAGGCGGAACTTGCTCTGGTCGGCGCCGGAGATGCTCGAGAATGTCGACCAGGCATACTCTAGGATGTTCATCTGGCCTCAGGCTTCGCGTCGCCCACGACCATCCTGACGACCCGGCGGACGTTGTTCTGGACCTCGGGGTCGTCGGCGGTGAGCGCGATGATCGTCTCCTCTGCGGCCACGGCCGGGGTGAGCCCGTCGGCGACCAGGGTCCCCCAGTTCACCAGGTCGCCCACCGAGGGGGCGTATGGGAGGTCCCCGGACTTGTACTGCCTGCGTATCTCGGCCGCCACCCGGACAAGCTTCTCGGCCACGGGGCTGTCTATCTTCGCCCTCTTGGCTATCATCTCCACCTCGTCCGGGGCGATCTTGCTCCCGACGCTCAGGTAGTCGAAGTCGATCCAGACGGTCATCCTCCTCCTGAACGCGGCGTTGAGGGGCTTCGTCCCCGCGAACTCGGCGGAGTAGGGGTTCATGCTGATTATCACGTACCCGTTGGGGTGCCTGGGGATGACCTCGTTGTCCCTCTCGTTGAGGACCATGTGGCCCCTAGTGTCGAGTATGGGGTTGAGCCTGGTGGCGATGTCCTGCTTCATCATGTTCGCCTCGTCGAGGTAGAGGATGCCGCCGTACCTGCACCACGACACGATCTGCCCGTCGACCCAGTTCTCCTTGCCGAGGCCCACGAACCTGCCGAAGAGGTCGTAGACCGACGTCTGCAGCCCGCAGTTGATCTCCCAGAGCGGGAGCCCTGCCAGCTCTGCGACCAGATAGGTGATGTGCGTGTTGTGAGTTACCATGCCGCCAAGTCCCGCAACAAAGGTCTCAGTCCCCGGCACTTCGAAGTCGTACACCCATCCGTCGTAGTCTACCTCCGTGACCGAAACAATTTTGTCCCAAAGGACGTTGCTCTCTGCGACTTCCATCAGTTCGCCTGATTCAAGGTCTTTAGCTATCCTTCTCAGGGTGGACATCCCGATCTGCTCGTTTGACCTGTAAAGGTAGTCAACTGTGTGCTTGTGGAAGCTCCTGTTTCTCCTTTCCTTGGGCAGGCGTGCGTACGCCCTCTTAGCAAGTTGCAAGAGTTCCCGAGTGACCTGAACTTTCTCAATGTGAGTCCCCAACCCTGGCCTTTCTGCGCCCAATCCTTCAGCAAGTCCCAGCCGGCGTGCGTCAGCCCAAGAGACGACAAGGTGATAGCTTGGTGCCTTCGCGGTCTGCTTGATGTGTAAGGAGGGAAAAGCCCCCAGACTGGAAAGCAGGTGAGCAAGCCCGTTCGCGAGTTCCCTGCTTGAAGTCCCAAAAAGCACGCCCGACGTGTCTTCGGTCCACCCGTCTCCCTCAAAGTACCCTCGCAGGAAGGCAATCTTGTTACTTGCACTGGCACCTAAGACGAAGCTCGGCACTTTCTTGAAGCGCGCACCGGAACCCTTTCCTCTCCCTTCTTTCTCTGAAAGGGTCGCCCCCTCTAAGAACTCGACAAACGCTTTGCTGTACACCAGCACCTCGTGCACTCCCCTTTGAACACGCGTACTCACTGAAAGACCCAGAGAAGAAGCGTAGGCGATGCATCGGTCGACCATAGCCTTGTCAGTATTGGTTATGGAAGCGAATCCATCACCAACGTACCCCTCGGCTACGAAGAAGCCGAAGAACCATGAACCTTCACCCGTCAGCTTAATCTTGAGCGGCGCAGATATTTGGTTAGCGATCGCGCCGCCATTCGCATAGACACGTGTCCCTGCGGCCGCGGGTGCCGAAAGATACTCCGAGAGGTCGACCTCGTCCACTTTGGGAACGGGCGCGGATGGCAAGTGCCTGGCGATGGGAACCTTGAGGCCCGGCTTGACCTTACCAAGCGGGATGGTCCCTCCGCTGGTCACAAAAGAGTGTTGAGGGGTGGCGATAAGTTCCCTGCCGGAACTTGTGGACACTTTGAGCACCTTGCCGGCGTGCCGGTGCCGAGCCACGGCAGCGGCTCTTTGCCACGAAATCTGTGCGTCGGAATGACTGAACGACGGTACAAGAAGGTCGGTGTCCTCTAGGAGGATGCTCTCCCATCCATCCGGCGTCTGGAGGGTGGCGTTGGACAGCTGCAACCCTTCGAAGAGCGACCCAATGGAACTGAGGACGTGGCGCCCGTTCATCGTGACCAGAACCTCTTCATCTTCCCCGATGCTCTTCCCGGTCCCCGACGGACCGATGAGCGCGCACTGCTTGAAGTGATAGAGCGCGCGCATTATCCTCTCAACGTAGTTCTCCCCGTGCTCGACGTAGCTCGGCGTCCCCTTGGGGACCAGGGCCTGCAGCGTCGGCCCCATGGCGTACCCCTCGGAGAGGGTGTACTTCTCGACCTT
>JAKAPN010000082.1 GCA_021822995.1 archaeon | reverse complement strand
TTCCGATCTGAAGATCGACCTCGTCAGGTCCTGGCACGACCTGCCCCAGTTCGTCGACGCGTGGGCCCGGAGGATCGGGCGCGCCGCGGAGGGGTTCGGCGGCTTCCACTTGCTCTACTCGGCCCACAGCCTGCCGGAGAGGATACTGGGGGAGGGGGACCCCTACAGGGACGAGCTGATGAAGACGTGCGAGCTGATAAACGGGAAGGCCAGGCCGGAGAGGTGGAGCTTCGCCTTCCAGAGCGCCGGCGGGACGGGGGAGGGGTGGCTGGGCCCCGACGTGCTGGAGCACCTTGACGGGCTGGCCGCGCGGGGGGAGCGCAGGTTCCTCATGGCACCGATAGGCTTCGTGTCCGACCACCTGGAGGTACTCTACGACATAGACGTGGAGTGCGTGGAGCTGGCCACGTCGAAGGGGGCCGAGCTGAGGAGGTGTCCCTCATTCAACGACTCCGAAGACTTCGTGGAGTGCCTGGTCGCGCTGGCGGAGAAGTACGGGTACGCCTAAACAGGGCGGCGTCCGAACCGTGGCTCGAATCAGGAGACAGGCGGCGCGGTCCGCTCCAGGGCGAAGATGCGCGCGAGCCGTCTAGCTTCCCTCTGCTTCCACGAGCCCCTGTGGTATGCGTAGGCTGCGAGGAGTGAGAAGTTTATCGTCGCCTCCCCGAAGACCATCTGCTCGCTCCCGACGTCCACCTTCCCCCACGAATGCGCCTCCTTCAGCGTCGAGCCGGAAAGGCCGCCGTCCCTTTCGTCCGCCACCGTCAGCTGCACTGCGTACTTGTGCATCTTGGCGTCCTCCGCCAGTATGTCCGCCGCGACCACTATGTCCTGCGCGAAGTTCTTCGGCACGCCGCCCCCGACCATCAGCAGGCCGGTCTCCCTGGAGTTCAGCTTCACCTTCGTCAGCTCCAGGAAGTCTTTGGCCGAGTCGATGCTCATGTGCTTCTGCTTCCTGGTCTGGTGCTGTATGAGCCCGAACCCTGCGCTCGAGTCTGAGAAGGCGGGGACGAATATAGGGACATCCTTCTTGAATGCGCTGAAGACCACCGACCTGGACTTGGCCCCCTCCCTGTCCAGGTACCTCCCCATCTCGGCTATGAACTCGCGCGAGGAGTAGGGGCGGGGCTCCAGTGCATCAGCTATCTTCCCAACCGTCTCGTCGCAGACGCGCAGGTCGTCTTCGTCGATGTATGTGTCGTATATCCTGTCTATATGGAGGCGCTTCAGCTCGTCGTCGTCGGTGTGCGGGGTGCCCAGGTAGTGCTTGAAGCCCAGCGCCTCGAAGAAGTCCTGGTCGACCATCAAGGCGCCGGTGGAGACTATCGCGTCGACCATATCGTTTTCCACCATGTCCACCACGACCTCCTTCAGGCCGGCGCTGAAGAGCGAGCCGGCGAGGGTCAGTATGACGGTGCAGTCCCTGTCACCGAGCATCCTGTCGTATATCCTGGACGCCCTGTACAGGTTCCTGGCCTGGAAGGCCATGGACGCGTAGTCCTCGATGACGGGGACCACGTCGTGCTTCTTGATGTCGAAATGCCGGAGCTCCCGTTTGAGGTAGTCTTTCTTCGTCGGCAAGGTTCGCGCACCGAGATGGGCCGCACGCTCGTTATAAAAACTGCGGTGGAAGGGGCGGGCAAAGGATAAAAGAAGATGGTCTCACACCCGCAAGCCGAGGGCCCGTAGCTCAGCTTGGTAGAGCGACCGGCTCATAACCGGTCGGTCATGGGTTCAAGTCCCTTCGGGCCCATCCCTATTCGGGTTCAAAACCCGCTTAACCCACGCCTCCCTGCGGCGTAACCATGGGCGCGTATTCCCGCCTGCTGCAAGATGACACAATCAAAAGGTGGCACGACAACTTGGCCAGGGGCTCCATAATAACAGCCTCCGTCTACCTGAGAAGGCCGGGCGGCTTCTGCAAAGAGAGGAAGATGAATCCTGGGGACCTGCTGAATATGAAATCCAAGGAGCTGCAGAGGATGAGAGCGTCTGGATGCTTGTGCCGACACAGGTATTCGGATAGCTCTGCGTAGTTACGTCAACTTGCCATATGCAGAAAGTGGCGTACCCAAAGAAGTAAAGGTAGGTGGGGTAGTTCTGTTCGACGAACTGCACCCAGTCAGTGTCGCCGTTGCTACCTGGGAAGAAGTTGGTGTTCAACTGGATGCTCCAGTCGTTGCCACCCTGAGATGAATCGGATTCGCCAGAAAATTTCGAAAACCCGATATTGGCCTCCGCGGCCGTCACTACTCCACCCCCGCCACCCACTCCTTCTATGCCATATCTCCCTCCCTCGGTCGGTTACCTGAACCATCTCAAAGCGACGCCTTCTATTCCTCTGAAATGTGGGTCATCTGTATAACAAGGAATCCTGAGGATACTTGCCGTGGATGCTATGAGGCTGTCAGCGAAAGGTATGCTATGCTTGTGTTTGATTTGTGCCGCTTGAATCGCCACCGCTTTATCCACGTCAACCAATCTGAAATCTCTTGCCAAGGAATTTGCTCTCACCTCGGCGACATCCTTGCCCTCCTTTTCCAAGGTTAGCTTGTATATCTCTGAAAGAGCAGCAGTTGAAAGGAAATTGGGCCTTGACGCCAAGAGCACCTTCCTTATCTTTTCCTTCGTCCCGGCTTCGCCGGCATAGAAAAGCTCGATCAGGAATCTCGTATCGTAAGAGCTGCCCTTCACTCCTCTTCCCTCATTTCGTCTAGCAGTTTCTTCATTTCTTCGACGGATGCGTACTTGGACCCTGAGCCGATCAGTTCGAGCGTGCTCGTCGCCTTCTTGAACAGTATCCCCTTCCCGGTGTCTTCCACCTGCAACCTTGTCCCCTCGTAGATGCCATACTTCCTCCTCAGTTTCACTGGGACCGTGGTTTGTCCCTTGCGCGTTACTACCACTTCCTCTTCCATACTTGCTGCACGTATTACATTCAGTCAGTACTACTTAAGCTTACCCGCCCAATAAAGCTCATGGCTCTCGGCACAGGATGACCCTCCCCTGGCTTCGGCAGCAGGACGGAACCCACCCTGAACACTGCGCGAGCCCGACGGGGACCCACCCCGAGGGAGGTCGGTTCCCGTTCATTCTGGCATAGCAGGCGGAAGACTAACCAAGAGAGGTTCGTCGTTACGAATAAGTCGCTCTTTTAGAAAGTGAGGCTTGGGACCACGGCATGCTGGCCGTTTCTGACTATCGCGAGGTGGACCCGAGAGCACATCAGGCGCAGCTTTGAAAAGTATCGGCCGATTTATCAGTATAAGCATACTGTTGAGTGGGGAAGGAATCCCCGGACTTGAGAGCTCCTACTTGGCCTGCTCGGCATCGTTATGCTCGCCAAGGAACGCAAGCATCACGCTGTTAGTCAATTCTGGCTTTTCAGACATCAAGAAATGCGTTGCACCCGGTACGATGCAGAGCTGCGCCCCCTTGATCGCCCGGAACATCTCTATGGTGTGCTCGATCGGTAGGTCCTCTTTGTCCGCGGCCAACACTAGAGTGGGCGCCTTGATTTTCGAGAGGTCTTCGTCCTTGATGTGAGGCTCTGTCAACCAAAGCTTCTTTGTCTTTTCTAGCACAACGGAAAAATGAGCGGGACCGTCTGGGCTGATCTCCCCATATTTGCTAACAAATTCCTGTGGGAACTTCTCCGCATTCATAGATTCTATCCACCCCCTTGTCTCTGCGCTTTGAGCCATCGTCTCGGCCAGTCCGCCTACAGATATCATTCTCCTCACAAGATCTGGTCTAGAAATCGCAAGTAGTAAAGCGACAATCGCCCCATCGCTCCAGCCGACGACATTTACGGCCTTGAGCCCGAGCGCCTCGATGAACGAAGCAGTCTGTTCTACCATGGACTCGAAGGTGAACGCCTCGCTCGTGTCGGCAGTGTGCCCGTGACCTGTCCTTTCGAAGGCTATGACGCGGAAATGTTGCGCAAGCGCTGGAATCTGGGAGGCGAAGTCCTCTACACTCCCAAGTCCACCATGAAGCAGGAGGAGCGGTTCCCCCTGACCCTCTGTCACGTAGTAGACCCGAGCGTCGCTTACGTTCAGATAATCCGCTTGGGGCAAGTCAAGTCGGACCCCTTCAGGCCCCCCCAATAAACGCATGCCACTGCTCCCGCACTCCGCTCGTCACGGGGTGGACTATTCCATTCTGACACGCGGTATTCTTCGTTCGCGGTAGGAACCCGAAAGGCGAAGTGAATTATATGCCATTTCGGTCGGTTAAGGAGATGATTGACCATTTCAACGCCTATGCGATTCCCGTGAGTGACCTTGAGAAGTGTATCGAGTTCTATCGCGACAAGGTCGGCCTGAAGCTCAAGGGCAAGGAAGACGACATGGCCTACTTCGTCTTCGACAATCAAGACAGACCTGGGGTCGCCCTTATCAAGATGGAAAGTGTCGTAAACCTGATTTCAGAGAGTCAAGTTCGCCCCAGGGAAGATACTGTTCATCGGACCTACTTTGCAGTATTCTTGGACGATGTCGACAAGGAGTATGAAGAACTGAAGTCGAGAGGGGTCCACTTCGTCAAACCTCCGGTGACACATCCCTGGGGACAACGAATCGCCTACTTTGAAGACCCGGAAGGGAACCTCTGGGAGATATCCACGTTCTTCAAGAAGTAGCATTTAAGACATCATCGAATACTACGCGTCTCATTCGCGTCTGTTATGTGTCCATCGCATTTAACAACCGTACCTCTGCAAGTTATCCCATAGGTAGCATGTCAGAAAAGAGGGATAGTATGTTCCGCGCCTTCTTCGGGATGCTGGCATAGTATTCCCTTCCGTTCTTCTCCACGATCCTTTCTATCTTCGACAGCTCGAACAGGACCTCCTCGACCGATACCTTGCCGGTCAGCTTCCTCTCCCTCAGCCTCTTCAATATCTTGAAGTGGACCCTCATGGCCAGGAACGACACGAGGAAGAAGCCCCTGACACCCTCCGGGCTCTGCAGGTACGTCCTGTCCGCATCGAGGGTGTTCTTCATCGCGTCGAACGCCAGCTCGATGTCCTCCCTCCCCTTGTACAGGTCGTACATCCTGGGGCCGTCCATCTCCATGTCGGAGAGCAGCCCGATGATTCCGGCCACCCTCTTCCTTTCTTCGTATTCGCGCATGCCCATCTCCTTCCTCTCCACCCTCCTGAGAAGAGCGGCTTCCTCCGCCCCCCCGAGCTCCGGGTCCTCGAAGGCGTAGAGCCGTCCGTACCGGGACTCCATGCACGCCCACCTGACGGGCCTCTTCCTGTACAGGAAGGGCGTCCCATTCCAACCGACTTCGTCGACCTTCATGAGCTTCGAGTTCTTCTTCAACGGAACGACGTACCCGATGCCCTCCCTCCGGAAGTCCTCCAGGAGCCCGTAGGACGTGAACCCCCTGTCGAGTATGAAGCCCACCCCCTCTCTCCTCGCCGCATCGGGCAGGCGCTCCAGGAAGTCCCTTATCGTGGCGATGTCCTTTACCGAGCCGTAGAAGACGTCGGCCCCGACGGGAAGCGCGTCCCTGCAG
>JAKAPN010000081.1 GCA_021822995.1 archaeon | reverse complement strand
CGGGAGAGCACGGCGAACCCCTGCCCATCCAGCCAATCACCGGGACCTAGAACCGTTCGACCGGTTCCGTCTCACAGCTTATCTACCCTACTAGGGGGTCTGCTAGAGAATTGGCCATCAAAGCCACCCTGCGCGCCCGCAAAAGAAGGAGGCGAATCCTTTGGACGTCCGTCCTCGCTGTGATAGTGGCGCTGCTCGTGGTCGTGTACTTCGTGGCCGCCATGGGCAACAACCCCTACGAGAGTTACATTGGACAGCCCGTCCCTGCATCCCTCCTCCAGCAGATCACCGGGGTCAGCGACGCCACCCTGTCCGCCGTGGGTGCTCAAAGCGGAGTCACCGCCCCAGCCAGCATATCGGGGACCCCGCTGACGTCCGGCGGAAAGCCGGAAGTGCTCTACATCGGGGGCGACTTCTGCCCGTACTGTGCCATCGAGCGCTGGGCTCTCGTCGTCGCCCTTTCTCACTTCGGGTCATTCCAGGGCCTTGAGTACATGATGTCGTCAAGCACAGACGTCAACCCTGACACCCCGACCTTCACGTTCTCCAACGTCACGTACAAGAGCAACTACATCACTTTCGTCCCGGTTGAAGAGTTCGGCAGGCAGGGCCAGTCGCAGGTGATCCAGGCATTGACTTCCGAGCAGCAGGCTCTCATTGCTCAGTACGACACCTGCTCATCAGGCCAGAACGGCGGGATACCATTCGTCGACATCGGGAACCAGTACGCGGTAAACTGCGGTGCGCAGTTCACCCTCCCGAACACTCCAGGCAGTCCGGCCCCCAACATCGTGGGTATGAATTGGACTCAGATCGCCTCGCAGCTGAACACCCCCAGTAGCGGCATATCGCAGCGCATCGACGGTGCTGCAAACACTCTGATCTCCGCGATCTGCAAGGCTACCGGCGGAGTTCCGAGTTCCGTCTGCAGCCAGGGCTACGCCAACCAGACGCTCGCCTATGTCCAGCAGGCATTTCCCACTTCGCAGGCTCCCTTGGCTTTGCTCTCGCGCCCGGCTGACCAGACTTGGACCGACTGAGCAAGGCCTTCTTAGCGCTGGCTGCCGTCGGAGTGGTCATCGCGTTATACCACGGATATGACGAAATCACAGCGTACACTGGCCCAGGTTCGAACGCTTGCAGCGCCTTCACCAACGTCAACCCGTTCCTGTCGTGCACGACCGTCTTCGCCAGCGGGTACGCCACCCTCCCCCCGAACTCGAACGGTCTCCCGCTGTACGTCCTCGGGCTAGTATGGTTCCCTCTCATGCTTGCCGTAGGAGCGTGGTCCGCCAAGACGCGTGGTTCCTTGAACGGAGACGTAATGGTCCCCTTGCTGATGGTCGGGAACATATTCACGCTGTATCTGTGGTATCTCGAGCTCGGGGTGATACACGCCCTCTGCCCAATATGCGTAGGGATGTACTTCGTAAACTACGCCATGACCGCGCTGGCCGCCAAGGCTCTCCTGACCGCGTAGGGTACCTAGCCGACTGACTTGCGAAGGTAGAGTATCACCGGCTCCCCAAGTTTCGCCAGGAGCTCCCCCTTCTTCGAGAGTGAATACTTCACTTTGGGCGGTTTCGACCTAAGCACCTCTCTCTGGATGAACCCGAGGCCTTCCAGGTCTCTGAGCTTCTTGGAAAGGACCTGCGAAGTGATGCCGTGAAGCACCCGTTTGATCTCTCCGAAGCCTGCTGACTTCAGCGAGTAGACCGTCAGGATTATCTCCACAGACCATTTGCTGAAGACCTTCTTGGTGAGGCTGACGTTGTCTTCGACGGCCCCCGCCTCGCCGCGGTAAGACATCGCCCCGGCGGTGCTCGCCTGCTTGACGAAGGAAGTCGCGGCGTCGGCGAACTCCTGGAACTCCCTCTCCAGCTCTCTCGCCTTTTCAGAATGCGGGGCTCCGCCAGTCTGCATCGCGTCTTCGCCCTC
This sequence comes from archaeon, assembly GCA_021822995.1. GTDB lineage: Archaea > Thermoproteota > Nitrososphaeria > Nitrososphaerales > Gagatemarchaeaceae > UBA183. Next base: position 3,666 of record JAKAPN010000081.1, on the reverse strand, counting down.
GCGGTACAACCGGCGGCACGGCTCCCTGGCCGCTTATAAGAGAAAGGGACCGCGCGTCCTCCCAAGCCCTCTCACTTCTCGTTCCAACAGCGTTCCAACCCGTTCGGGGACGGGCGTACCTGGGGGTTCCTAATCTCCCCTGGGGGTCAACGCTCCCCGATGAAGAAAACACACGTCGCTTCGATCGCGATCGCGTTGGCGCTGGTGATAGTACTGGCAGCCGCGGTCGCACAACTGAACCAACCAAGTCAGGCAAAGTCAGGGACTTTGGCAATCATGGGCACGGACCCGGCAGTGGCCTCGTCCGGAGTCAGTGATGCCACAATCGCTTACAGCTCGGTCTACGCCCACCAGGCTGGGAATAGCATGGCGAGCGGGTGGACGCAGGTCAGCGGCTCCGGGTCCATGGACTTGATGGCAACCCAGGGGACCGCCCAGACCCTAGCCACCTCAAAGGTCAGCGCCGCCAGCTATGACGCCTTCAGGTTCAACGTCGACTCCTGTCAGGTGGTCTATCAAGGGACGACATACACGGCCACCGTCGCTTCCAGCACTTTGACCGCCGAGTCGCAGAGCAAAGTCAACGTCAACGCCAGCTCGTCGTCCGCAGCCCTAGTCGACCTCAGGACCTTCATAGAGAACACCGCGACCACCTCGAACCCTCAGTTCGTCTTCAGCGCGACAGCAGTGGCCACCACTGTGCCCCCTCAGTCCTCGGCTTCTGTTTCCCTCCAGGTGGGGGTCAAAGTCGATCTGTCGGGTCAAACCTGGTGGAATGCATTCGTCGCTCAGACAAGCCCAAGCCTGAACGTCCAGGCTACCATTACCAGCACCGCCATGTCGCTCGAGCTCCAGAACTCAGGTGGGGCCGACGCCGACGTCCAAGAGATAATCGTCACTCCTGTCTCGGCTACCGGTTCCATCTCAGCCACCCTTCCTTCCTCCCTAAGCGGCTCGGCCGTCTTCACGGTCAACAGCTTCGGCACAGTCCAGCAAGCCTCGTCTCTCCAGGCCTCCGCCCTCCTCAACGGAGGTGCCGCGGTCTCATCGGGGAGCTCTGCTTCCCTTGACTACTCCGGGAGCGCCATTACGGGCGCCCAGCTGTCGGGGATAGTTACGGGTCAGCAGTACATCGTCACATGCATCGGCGCCAACACATATGCCAGTACTACAGTGGTGGCCTCGTAGGCCACCTCCCCCTTTTCGTTTTTCCAAGATGCCAGACGCAGACGACGCCGGACAGTCGCCATCGGGCGCAACGTCAGAGTCCTCCATGTCACCGCGGCTTTCGAGGGAGGCGCGGCTCGCCCTCCTCAGGAAGGAGGGAGAGTACCTTCTGGCCCTTCTGGAAGAGGTCGACCGCTCGGTCTAGGCCCTGGAGGGGTGCATTAGAGCGTGAGAAGTTGGAAACCCCGACGGAACGCCCGTTCCAAGGCGTTCCTTATCCTCACGCGGGTGGCAGCCTCTGGCATGCGCGGAAGACCGAAGTCAAGCTGGTTGGTCATCCTGATTTCCTGCCTCATCGTCGGCGGCTTGGCCACCCCTATCCTGGCAGCTGGCCAGACCGGGCCGCTTCCTCCGACCCAGGCGCAGCTTTCCGCGCTCATCTCTGCGGCCGAAGGGTCGGGGCTGTATGCCCGTTCAGTCGTGGGCTATGCTTCCTCTCACGGGATCTCCACCGCTTCAGCTCAGGCTCTCATAAGCCATGGAGACGCGATGCTGGCCTCAGCCATGGCTGACGCGCGGTCAGGGGCCGACGCCGACGGCGCACTTGCGGTGCAGGCAGCGATGAATGCCTACACCTCGGCGGCTGCTTCAGCGAGCGTGGCGATCGGCAACGCGGGCCTCGCAGGCTCGCTCGACTCCTATACGGTAGAACAGGCCATTGCGGAGGTCAACGCCACTGCCTCGGCCGTGGCCTCGGTCGGAGCATCCGCATGCGGCCAGGCGGGAGTCTCGCTCGGGGGGGCCGCCATGGTACAGGCGTGCTCTCAGGTGGAGGCACAGGTGGCCGCCGCCCGTTCAAGCCTGAGCGAGGCTGCCGCCTACGCCGCCCAGGCCAACGGGAGCGCTGACGCCGCAGGCTTGCTATCCCAGGCAATGGAAATGGTGTTCGCCGCCAGGGGGAACCTGAACTCGACCCAGGCAGGGCTGCTCACCATAGCGTCCTACGGCTATGTCCAGAGGGCGGGCGCATACGTGACCGCGGTCATCGACCCGCTCGCGGCCCAGGCCAACTCCACCATAGCATCAGAAGAATCGGTAAACTCGAGCTATTCCCAGTTCCAAAAGGGCTTTTCTTCTTACGCCCAGGCTCAGGCAGCCTCGGTAAGCAGCATGGAGAGTTCGACGTCCATGCTGTCCGCTGCAATCTCTGCGGTCGACACCGGCGCAGTGGGCTCGAACTCGACGGCGGCAGAAGGAGTCTCGACCCAGGTGAACTCCGACCTCTCGGCCCTGCTGGCGCTTCCGGGGATATCCGTGCTCGCAGGGGTGGTATCAGACATAGGCTCGTGCCAGGCAGCGGCTGGCGCCTTCAACCAAGCGGTCAGGGCGGCCAACTCTCAGAGCGACGGCTACTCGCTGGCTACCTTCTCCGCTTTCTCCGCCTACCTGACTGCGATGGACCAGGACACTTCGAACGTCCGGTCGACGGGAACCGCCTACGTCACCAGCTATCAGACGGTCATCGCGGATCTCGCTTCATTGCAGGCGGTGCCTGGAGTCGCGACCCTCTACAGCGACCTGGCGAACTTACAGGTCTCGGGAAGCGTCAGCGGGGTCGAGTCCTCGCTGTCGCAGGCGACCGTTGCCATGGCGACGGTGCAAACCGACATATCGGCATACGCGAGTGCGGTCACGGCCTCGGCCCCCGCCGTAAGCCCACAGCAGACCCTCCTAAGCGCTGGGACTTCCGCTGAGGCTGATGCACAGGTGTATCTCAACGCGACCGGGTCCGCCGCAATGTCGCAGGCGGCGGCTGCGGTTCAGGCCGTTTCCCAGACCGCGGCGTCATTGGGGGTTCTAGCGAGCTCCAGCGCCAATTCCAGCATCGGCGCATTCGCCGCCGCGGGGGCGGGCGTGACTTCAAGCGGCGGAGCCCTAACTGCTCAGACCAACAGCGCGGTCGGATTCATATCAGCCGCGGCAGCCTCCCTGGAAGCTGACATCAACTTCAGGATAGCCAGCACCCTGGCGGCTCAGGCGAGCATCGCAGACGCTCTAAGCCTCTTCTCCAGCCTGAGCGTAAGCAGAGGCGTGTCAGACATGGCCCAGGCATCTCTGGACCTCCGGGTCGCCGCGGCAGAAAACGTGATGGCCTAGCCGTTAGCTCCCTTGTCCTTTACGAGCTCGATCTGGTTCTGCGACCCGGCTTTCGTTACCTTGACGTAGCCCATCCTCTCGAGGCGCTTGATCTGTCTCCAGGCGGACGTCTTGGGGAGGGCGAACTTGACCCTTATCTCAGGCTCGAGCACTTTGCCGCCTTTCTCTCTAATGAAGGTAAGGACCTGGAGGTCGTCCTGCCGCAGGTCGCCCTTCTTCGGCATCTGCCTTCGCCGCCGAGCTAAGAAGAAAACCGCCGCCACGGCGGCCGCGACTACGACGACCGCAACTTCCAGTTCGGGCCCATTGACGCCAGGTGTGCCGCTCTGTGAGGTCGAGCCT
>JAKAPN010000080.1 GCA_021822995.1 archaeon | reverse complement strand
TGTAGTTTCTGCATTTTTGATAGACTTGGCCAAACTCCTTTTCAATCATTTTGTTGCGCTCCGGCAAGGGGATAATGCTGTACCCGAGAATGCCTACCGACCGCCTTATCACTCGTCCCAGACCTGAAATCATGTCGTCAGACTGATTCTAGGTGCAAGGTCTCTAAATCCTTTGCTTAAACCGTTCTAACACGTCCGGCTGCAAGGTAAGTTATATTGGACGAAGACCTAGAACGTCCAACTCACGCGAAGCGCCCTTGCTTGCTGCCCCTGCCGCTCGATTCAAACTCAACCTCCTTACTAGGCTGTTGGTCAGAGCGACTGTCTCTTCCGCGCTATCGCTGGTGCGGCGATGAGTGAATTCGACCGAGCCATAGTCAGAGATATTCCGGGGTTCGTTAAAGGGCAAGTAGTGGCTTAGAGTATCCCTGACACCATGTTGCTCCTGTGACAAGAGGAAAAGAGAAGATGACTCGAACACTCCCAAGACTTTCGATAGCCTTCCAAGCCTTGAAGCGCCAGACTTGACGCGCACGTACAAAGACTCAACCGTCACCCTCAACTGCGGGCGCTCCTTAAGCATCGGTACAGCTACGCTTGTTGTTCCCAGGCATCACCCAACACGACTTCGCTTGCATCTGGCTTTCTTGTCACTAATGCCGAGTATACACATACGAAGACAATCGCATTTAATATGACGGCGGAATTTGGCCTTGTAGAAATTGTTCTGCTCAAAAATGGACCGCGAAAGTTGTGCGTACCCCGTCCTCGGAGAGATGCCTATGGATGTGCTCAAGAGGACTCGAGAAGTCATATCGGAATGCTACGAAGGTGGAATTAGGCCTGCGCATGCCCTCGCCTCCACCAGATTCAGTGTGACTTCGACAGAAACTCTAGAGGATTTTCAGAACATAGAATCTGAATAGTAGCTGACATGTTTCATCCCAGTCGAAATTGATGCAATGTACTCGTGACAAGCTGAGTGAGGGGTGTGAGGGGTCAGGTTTGAAGCCGTTCGGCAATCTCATTCGTCAGGGCCACCACTCTCCTGCTTCCTTCACCGCTGCAAAGAAAAGGGAGTTTCCCCGGGTCCCTTCTGCCTATTGAAGCAATGAAGTCATTAAAGAGCAAGAAGTGGGTTGTCTTGCCACTGCGCCACCGAATCATCCCTTTGAGAAGAGAGAATGTGATTGAAGAAAACATTGACAAATTCTCAGAGATTGTGTCCAATGCTGGTCTCAAAGCTCCTTCTCGGATGCCTCCCCTGAAGGTGTAAAAGGCCAAGCCGGCACGGACATTCCTTCTTTCGCCTATGAATTCTATCTCCATCCATCCGCCCGGAGAATTGCTCGACATTACGATGTTGGCATATTGTTGCGTCTTGGTCTTCATGAGTATGTTCAGTTGATCGAAAGGTAGTGTTGTGTCTGATATCTTGGACGTATCGACGCTTACTATCTCTAGATCACCGAGGAATTTCATTGACAAGTAAACCACGTGCGGTATTATATGGTAGAAAATGTCGCCTCTCAACTTGCGATACCAGAAGCCGCCGTCATCAAGCCGCGGATTACTATTCCATTCGAGGTATCTGAGTATCAGTCCATTCAATCTTCCTGCCTTCCCGCTCTCGAGATACTCACTCGCATGTTGGATGGCCGGCAGATAGAGGCAATCATGACATACGCCCACCTTCAAGTCGCGGCTTCTTGCAACTGAGAGCACGCGATCTACTTCCTCTACCGTAAGACACATTGGTTTCTCGATAATCACGTGGCAGCCCCTTTCCAATGCTGCAATCGCCAAGTCACAATGGCTGTCAGGGGGTGTTGCGATGTCTACTATGTCAACACTTGTGTGTTCGAACAGGTCTGAGAGGCTACGAAACCTGCTATCGACTTCAAACCTCTGACCTGTCGAGTCAAGTGCAGTTTGACTAAGGTCAACCAATGTGATAGCGACGCCCATTCTTTTCCATGCGGGGATGTGTGATCTCCTGGCGATAAGACCGCAACCTACCACGGCAACTCGAAACTTCTTTCCATTGCCTGACGAATGAGCTGTAGGGACAAGCAATTTTGCTTCAAGAACTCCCGATATGATGGCTTGACCTAGACCTCGTTTCTTAGACGCGTTTTCGGCCGATTCCAAGCGCCGGTCTGTCTGAGCGTCATTTGCACGTCACCCCCATCCCTGAGAGGAATTCATAAGGACAGAGGTACCTCAGCGCTGAATGGTGCCTGGCCTAATTGTAGTCGACGGACGCTTTCGCGACCGCTGCTTCTACTTCCTGAAATGTATGGAAGTCTCTTGGCCACAGGTACTCCTTCCTCAGGGGCTCCTTCAGGGTCTCGTGGAATGACTCCACGCGCCCTCTCTGCTCGGGCGCGGTCGCATAGATGAACTCGACCATCACACCTAGAGCCTTCGTCGACTCCATGAACACGCCGCTCCTTTACCGCGAGCTGTTGTCGCACCTGACCGTGAGACGGCTCGGTTCCACTTGCGGATAGGAGGCCAGGGCGTTGTTCATCGACATCACAGCATTCTCCTTCACCGCGGACGTGTTGAACGCGTAGCCAAGCCACTCCCTCTAGAAGACGTCCAGAGAGTCGAAGAGGTACGACCAGCCGTTTGCGCCTGACCATGCGTACGTCAGATCGGTCTCCAAGAGCGCGTATAGCTTGGCCCCCCTGACCACCCTCGCCACGGAGCGTCTCTAAAGAACTGGGGCCCACACCAGTGCCTCCCTTTGATAGTCGGTGATCTTCAATGACGACCAGAGCGGCCAAAATTCCAATTGGGAAGAGTGTCTGGAAAACCCCTTCTGGGACAAGAAAAGAAAGCACACTACCCGCTATTGCAACACCAGCTGATGTCCTGTCGGTGGACGCTGAAAGCGCAAGAGCATAAACAGGAACGAAGTAGTAGGCTAGAACACCGTGGACGAGGAATCCAAAAACCACTAGGATGCCGACGGCCGAGGCCGCGGAGGTCAACTGAAGGAAATTGTCGGACCGGCGAATGGAATAAAGCGAGACGCCTAAGAGCAAGACAAACACGGGAACGAGAAGAGCCAGGAAGCCCTCGAAAGAGGCGGCGACTCTGTAAGCGACTGGCTGGGTCACGACCCAGCTCAGGCTCAGCACGTTCATTGCGCTGCAGACTTGACCTGTGAATTGCCCCGGGATGACAGAGTTTGCGCATGTGAGTTTGCTCGGAAGGGATGCGCTCCCCGTTGGGTATGCACTCACCGCGTAGGAGGTGAGGGGCCCAAGCTTGACCAAGGTGTAGCTTATGGCATACAGGTAGTTATCGGCTGTTGCAATGAGAAACGGCACTGAAGCCGCCAAGACCATTGTCACGAAGACTACGAAACCCCTCAGCGCCCTTACGAGGCTAATTCGAAACTGCCAAGCGAAGAACACTGGGAGCAGGACGATGGTTTCTTGTTTGAAGAGCACGGAAATCGCCAGGGCTGCGAATGATTGATATGGCCTCCCTTCCAAAAGCAGATATAGCGAGAGAATGGCGAAGAATGTCATAGGCTGGCTGCTCAGCCACAGATACCCTTCGTTGTACAGCGCGAAGGGCAGGAGGGCGTAGGCGAGACCAGCAACAAGCGCGAGCCTGGATTCAAGCCTCCGCGAAGTGATCGAGTAGACCAGTCCGGCAGTGAGGGCGTCTGAGACCACGATGACCAGAGACGCGCCGTAGGTGCCGAGCAGAAGATAGAAGGGGAGAAGCGCATAGAGGAAGAGTGGCATATAGCTGAAGCCGAAGTCCCTGTACGGCAGGTACCCCTGCGCGACGAAGTGCAGCTCAGAAACGTAAACGTTGTAGTCAGCCCATGGCGTCGGGCCGACGAACGGCACCGGCACAACCCCGTAGGTTATGCGAAAGAGAGACGTGACGAGCCTCGCGGCCAGGGCGACGCCCACGACAGCGGCCAGCGCCTTGTGATTCAAGGTCCGAACCCCCTACGATGGCCGCACGCGAACTCTTAGCCTGACAGCCCTGCGTCCGCCGCGGTCACGCCGATGATGGGGCTGGGTCTGGCCATGGCATAGTTAGCCGGGCCACGAGTCCCCGTCTGTGCTCCCCCGGACAGGCCTGAACCGCCCGTTCGGAACGGCGACCTCCCCGAAGGCACCTGCTTCCAGACCGTCTGCTCCCCCGAAGTGACGAGCGCCAGAACGCCTTCGACCCTTGCCGCGGCCTCGAGGAAGCCGGCCAGGACGAGCCAAGCCGCCGCCTTCCACGCTGGGATGCCCGAGCGCCTTCGCACCCGGTCGCTCTCCTGGACGGCGAGGCGCACGGCGTCTTTGCAGAAGTCGTAGTCCATGGTGGGCACCTTGGCGCCGAGCTCCGCCGCCAGTTTCATGTGCCCGGCGAATATCCTCGACCGCTGCCTCATGAAGTCGGAGATGTTCCCTGGCCCTCTGTTCCACACGATGGCGTCGGGGACGCATGTAGCTCTTTTCCCCTTCCGGCTCACGACGACCTGCACGAACGCTTCGTCGACGGACGTCGTATCGGCTATCCCCGGGACGAGGCACCGCCGGAACGCGATCATCTCCCCGACCTTGCCGAACCGCCCGTGGAGCCCCCAAAGCAGGTGGCTGACGTAGCCGAAGAATGTCTCCGCCCGGTTCGTCGGGACGACCGTCGCCCCTGCCAGCCCCACCTCCGGGTCGTCCAGCGCCTCGACCAGGGCATCCACAGCTCCGATGTCAGGGACGACGTCCGCGCTGAGGACGACGCATATGTCCGCGTCGGAGGACTTCAGGAAGCGGTTCACCGAGGCTGCCTTGCCGTCCCTGGTCCTCTCCCTCACCAGGGCTATCCTGCCGTCACCCCGGGCGAGATCGTCGACTATCTCGTTGGTGCCGTCGTATGACGACGAGAAGACGAGCACCCTCCGCAGCTTCGGTGGGACTATCCTCTGGGCCATCAGCGAAAGGAGGACGTTGCGGATGTTTGCCGCCTCGTTGTGGGCGAAAACCCCGACGTCCACCGTAGTGCGCCTGGCGACCTGTTCCACGGCGAGAACGGGGAAAGGCCCTCTGCGGCCCCTGCCCGTCGGGTCGAGAGCGGCCCGCGCGCTTGCCATCGTTTCGTTGCGCGGCTTCTCTTTAATTACCTGTTATGGAAGGAAAATATGATTTCGGGCTCCATCTTCTTGTCCCCTGACACGGCGCCCTGGCGCACGTTCACCCTTTCCGCACATGCCCTGGCGCTGTATCTCCGCGGTTCTCGCAGGTTGGTGTCACTGACGGCTGTCAAGGCCCTCTCTGCTCCAATGCGTGATATTGCCGGCCTTCCGCCCGGAGGCGCGCTCTGATTTGGCTTCCGACGCACAAAGGCCAGACCGCGGTGCCGACGCCGTCCCTGGGAAGGGGAATACCCTCAGGCTTCGGCCTTGGGCGGCTCACCAGATCGTCTTGACATCCACGAGCCCGGCGATCTCGCTGTCGTCGGTGAGTATCGCCCGCGACCCCGTGACATGATAGGTCGCCACGACCATCCGGTCGTGCAGCTCGTTCAGTTTGACGTCCCGAGCGCGTCTCCACCCTCCGATGCCCAGCTCGTGCACCCGGCTGCTTACGCTGTGCTCGAGGGAGTCGAGGAGGATCACGAACTTTTCAGGGGGGACCCGGTGG
>JAKAPN010000079.1 GCA_021822995.1 archaeon | reverse complement strand
GGCAGAGACGAGCACCAGGACGGGACCCAGGCCGATGAGCGAATAGACGGTCCAGGGGTCTATCCCTGCCAGGACAAGCGGCCCGAGCCTGAACCCGAGGGTCCCGATTGCCAGAGCCGCGGTGTCGACCGCGAGCCCGTATCCGAGCGAATACCCGATCTGCCGCGCCATCCCATTATCGCTCTTCCACTTGCCGGATAGCGTTCCCAGGCCGAAACCTGGCGAAAGCACAGCCGCGAGGTAGATAGCAAAGCCGACGGCCGAGGTGTCGGTCAACCGCTCACCCCCTGCTTCCTGAAGCGTGGCTACGTAACGTTGCGCTGGGGATTGTGGCCCGGGCGGCCAGCCACCGCTCCGTCCCTTCCGGGGGTTCCTCCCGCTTCCCAGTGCTCACTTCAGCCCCGACCGGGGCGCCGGGGAGTTAAACCCGACCCCCGGCCAGCCGCCTGGAAACTCGAATCTGCACGAAGGTCAAGCCTGTCCTGTATGCTAAAACCCCTCCTTTCCACGCCGCTCTTGCGGGCGAAGCCTGCCTTGGATTATCTCGCCCATCTTGGTCCTAGCCTGGATTGGGATTTGGGGCGATATTCCGGTCATCGGAGTCTGAAGGAGCCATTCTGACGACCCATGCGGCGTCATTCCCGCCGTTGTGGACGATTTGTCCATCATGGTTATATAAGGACACAGGGCCTGTCGTTTTGAAAATATGTATACGCCTACGAATGCGTATCAAAGAAAATTTAGCTCAGGACTTCTGCTTGCGCTCCTGGCGTTTTCGGGGCTCCTCGTTCTGGTGCCTCTGGTCTCGCCTGCGAGTGCGGCAAACTCCTCATCTCCATCAATCGCGCTTACAGACAACGTAATCCCAGCAAACACCTACACAAGCGAAGGGTTTTCAATTTCTAACCCGAGCACCAACTCGTACGCGATCACAGCGTTCACGATGACCGCGCCTACAGGGTGGACTTTCACGACTCACACGTTTGCCACCGCTACGTACGGTTGTTCGACAACGGCTGCAACAATCAACACTCTATCTTCGGCCTCCTGCACCTTGTCGCTGCCCCCCGGCGCCAGTCTGAACACACTTACTGCGTTCCTACTGGAACCGGCCACACCGGCAACCACAAGCGCAGCAGTCGGCTCCTTCTCAACGAGCGTCCAGGATGCGTCCTCACCCGCGTACTCCGCTGGTGCGGCCGCAAAGGCCTACGGCCTCGGCACGACGCCATCAGTCCAGGTCACGTTCTGGTCTGGTGACTCGTGCTTCGGAAACACGTTCGTCGCAGGGTCAGCCGCGTGCAACGCTAGGGCCGTGCTGACGACGGGTGACTCGCTAGGCTTCGCCGGAGTCCCAGTGGCGTGGTCGATCCTATCGACCTACGGCGCTGTCTCCCCGAGCTCTTCGAACACCGTCGCCAACAGCACGCTCAACGGCGTCGCATCCGCGACCTTCACCCCGACCAACGTCGTCCTCAACAGCCCCTCGACTCTGGAGGCAACATTGGGGACGAGTTCCATCCACTGGATTCAATCAGTCTCAACCACTGCAGGGACTCCGAACAAAGTGAGCATCACCCTCCCAGGCAACACGACGACTACTGCTCCGAACCACTACGAACGGCGTGCTGGTTTCGACAGTAAGCACGTCGCTGGCGCCTACGTGCAGGGCACAGGGATCAGCGTGTCGCTCACCGACAAGTTCGGCAACCAGATCAACTTCGCCACCTATCACCCGACCAGCCTGACGATTTCAGCGACGTCCGGCGGCGGTAGATTCAGCAACGCGACCTCGACCTACGTCTCGGTATCCTGCGGCACAGTGGTCTTCCCATGCCCAAGCTCTGGGACCTCGTTCACCCTCGCCGGAATCTCCGGCGATCTGAACTACTTCCAGAACACCCCCTATGGGACCACCGGTTCCATAACGGTGAGCATGTCAGGCTCTGGCTTCGCAGCGACCGGACAGTCCGGGTCAATCATCACGTCGACATTCCTCGCAGCTTCGCCAGTCCCAACCGTGACACCGCACGGCAACGTCATGGCGGGAAGCTCGGTCCTCGTCTCTGTCAACTCGTCCGTAGCCGCTATCGTCGGCACGGGTTCGGGTAGCATAAAGCAGAGCGGGGTTCCAGTAGCTTTCTACCTGGACGCAGCCAGCACTGCGGTCAACGGCGACGGAACCACATCGGCGACCGCGACCACCAATAGTGCCTCCAACGCGTCGGCATCGTTTGCCATCGACACAGGTGCTGGTGCGATATCCTATTACCAGGATAACGTAACCGCGCCAATCGACGGCACTCCGACCCACGCGCTCGGCATCAGCACAACGGCTTCGTCGACACCTGTCGACACCATTGGCGGACCCGCGTCAACCTTCGTGGTCAAGGCCTTCTACGGCCCAGGGATTACGAACGCGATAGTCGACGTAATACCAAGCACCACTTACAACGTCAACGTAGCCCTGGCAGATGCCTTCGGGAACACTGCAACGAACACTGGAGCACAGATCCAGATAACGCTCAGCGCTTCCTCAGGCCTCCTGTCGGCCACGAACGTCTACATATCGGGCGGGTTTAGCAGCACCTCTGCATCTTTCGGTCCGATCTCCTGGACTTCGCCTTCTACCACCGGGACGGTCACTCTGACCGCATCCGGCGTCGTAGCAGGGCACTCCAAGACCGTGACCCTGACGTTCGCAGTGGTCAGCCCTAACCCAACCATCACAGTCAAGACTCCAGCACCTCAATCCGGGGTTATCTATGCGGGCGTGCCAGCCGTCCTGTTCACAGGAGTGGCGAACTCGTCCCTAGGTTACTTCACCAACACCACCATCGCGTCAGTCGGATACAAGATCGGCTCCGGCGTCTGGCAGTCGGCATCCATAGTACCGCTCAACTCTATCGGTTGGCAGGCGGCCGTGGTGCTCCCGTCAGGTACCAGCAGCGTGACCTTCAACGCCACTGACAGCAACGGCAACGTAGTGGTCAGCCCGACTTTCACTGTCCTCGTAGACACCGCGGCGCCTGACGTCAACTTCGTGACTGCAGCCAACGCCAACCTGTCCGCGGGCAGCTCAGTCTCTGCCACCATCGTTGACAGCTTCGGTGACCTGAACGCGTCGACCGTAACCGCGGTGGGCAACGGCACCACTGCCTTGACGGCCACCGTCACAGGGACCAACAACCCAGGCAGCAGCGTCAGCTACAGTGTAACCATCTCCGGTCTTACGACTGGAACATGGAACATCGTGCTGAGCGCCAGCGACCTGTCAGGCAACACCAACTCCAGCACCCTGACGGTGAACGTGTCGGTTCTACCGAACCAGACGTTCAGCTCGACTGGCGGAAGCCAGGCGACGTTCAGCGGCTTCACTGGAGCTTCTATCACTTTCACCAACAACGGGCTCACGACTCAGACGATCAACGTCTACTTCGTCTGGTACAACAGCGCCAACCAGGTAGTGATGGTCACCGGCGGCAGCTTCACGGTTGCACCCGGAGGAACCATTACGGCCTCAAGCTTTGGCGTCAGCACGCCCGGAACCTACACAGTCCAAGCCTTTGTCGGCGGCGGACTGTCAGTTCAGTACCCAATCACCGTAACCATCTCCTAGAGGACCCAGGCATGAAACCACTTCCAGCCATCGCAGCGGGAACTCTCGCGATGTTCCTGCTGCTCGCCCCTGCCCTGGCCACGGCGGCCACCTACTCGGTGACCGTGACTGCGAGCCCGGCTTCGGCGACTGGCACCAACACCATCACGGTGACCGGCAGCGTTTCACCGGTCCCAACAAACCCGACTGGGTATAGCTTCCAGATAACGGTGACAAACCCCTCGAGCCAGACGTGCGCCGTGGCGAGCGAGCCCCTCAACGCAGTGGGGCAGTTCACCTACAGCTTCGCAGCAGGCGGAGCCCAGTGCACCTGGTCAACAGGGACCTACACCGTGTCCGCAAGCAACACCCAGCTCCCAGCAAGCGGTAGCGGCTCATTCACTTACACTGCACCAGCGCCAGCCCCGACCGGCAACGCTCTGACGGTACTCGCTTCGGCGAGCACCCCACTGCTTGTCGGCCAGACTGCGCAGGTCGCGGCCTTCGTCTACTGGAGCAACGGCACAGTCGCAACATCGGCTGTATCCGTAACCGCCCGGATCACCAACCCAGCAGGAGGTCAGGCTGCCTCAGTGGCAGGAACCTTCGCTGGCAACGGAGTCTGGACATGGGCTTACAGTAGCACCTCGACCTCTGGCAACTACCTCGCGGTCGTCTCTGCCACCTCAGGCAATGCCTGGGGGTACGGCTCTGCCGGCTTCGCGGTCAACAGCCAGCTGGCGAACCAGACGACGGTGGGCTCTCTGAGCACCGCCCTCGCGAGGCTCAACAGCGAAATGGGCGCTAACTTCACCGCGATCAACACTGCCATCACTGCAACGGCCTCCTCTGTCAACACCCTCGCGTCCTCGGTAACATCCGGGTTCACGAGCGTCACCAACGCCATCGGGTCACTCCCGACGACGGCAAACTTCAACTCCATCAACAGCGCGATTGCGGGGTTGCAGACTTCGGTCGGCAACGCCAACTCCTCTATCTCGAGCACCTCTACGTATGTGCTCGTGGTAGCGGTCCTTGCAGCAATCACTTTAGTCCTCGAACTCGCAATTTTAGTAAGAAAGCTGTCCTGAGCTAGGACGGCTTTCCCCTTTTTGTTTTACGAAACCTAGCGTGAGCTAGGCAACTGCATAGCAAACAAACTAGCTATGCTTTGATCCTTCTACCAAGTCGTCTGCCTCGACATGGTGGATGCCCTGCATCTGCTCCGGCATTGGGCTCCCTTGCGAGAGCTTGGGTGCCTTCAACGCTTCACCTGCAGTGCCGCCGAGCCCGGACCTCAGGCCTCGCTTCAAGATGTTCCTCGCAGCGTTGAGGTCTCTGTCTGTCACCTGACCGCACTCTCGACAGACCATCATCCTTTCATCTCCCGGCGCCTCCCACATTGCGCCGCTGCAATCCGCGCATTGGGAAGACGTCCCTTCAGGAGGTACGAAGCGGACGGGGAGTCCTCTCCAAGCAAGCTTGTACGCGATGAGCCTCTGGAGCGTCGCGTACGGCCATGAATTCATTTTGGAGAGGTAGGTGCTGCTAGAGCCAGACCGCTTCCTGAACATGTCTCTGATCCCTCTAAGGTCTTCCATCACGACTGCGTGCCGCTTAGACGCAGCTTAGTTTACTACGGACGTAGAGATTTCATGCAGGATGGCGCTCCTTTTGTTCCGCTCGATAGACGAATACTTCCTGAACACGCTGCGTTTTATCCTGAAATCGTCTCTTCTGAAGTGACTTTTCACCCTCCTGTACGTTTCATGAATGGCGGTGAGCTCTCTCAAATCATAGAAGCGACTCACCCCATCTGTGTCGAATGTCGTGAGGTTATCCAAGTTCATGTCTATTCCCACGGCCCCTGAGGGTAACATCGGCTCTACGAGGTAGTTGTACAAAACCGAGCAGTTCGTCGGGGTCAAGGTTACGGACTTTACCTTCACCCCACGGTGCGAAAGGATCTGCATCGAGTGGGGGGTCAGTTTGATGACTCCTACCTCTGGAACGGTGAGGGCGCCTCCCTGCAAGCTTACCCCGATTGAAACCTTCAGGAACGGTCTCCTGCATTGGGGTCTGCTCCGGGCCCCGCGCTTCGAATCTGTCTGGTATTTTTTGACGAGGTTCGTCGCTTCGAACAT
>JAKAPN010000078.1 GCA_021822995.1 archaeon | reverse complement strand
GCTCATAGGACTCCCCGACCATTCCGCATGCGGATGGGTCGACAGCCCGGCAGTGGCCAGCCACCTGCGAGAGTTCCTCGAACTGCTGTGGAGTACATCGTCGCCTGCAGGATAGCGGACCAGGACGCGGGTACTGGTCGTCGAGCCCCTGGTTCGTCGAGGTGAGACGCACGACACTCCGCCACCGACCCGAGAAATCTTCGCGACAGTGAGCCCTGACTTTGGCCCGGCGACCGCTCCGCTCGCGGGCTGCAGACATCATCGTCGCGGCGCGCAGCGACCCGCAGTGGTTCAGTGGAGAACAAGAGGTCTGCTGAACAGAAAGAAAGGCCGCCCGGCTTTTGGGCCGAGCTGCCTGGGGGTGTGCTACTCAGTCGTAAAGATGGACTGACCCGCCGTGTTCGGCACTTCCGGGAGGTTCTCGGCCATGCGCTTCTCTGCGATGGCTGACGCCTCTGCCAGTATCTTGTTGGCTTCGTCGCTGTTCTCGGCCTGGTAGAAAGTCGTGCCAGTTATCTGGCCGACGTCCACCATGATCGAGTTGAGCTGAGCACCGATCTCTCCGAGTGCTCCTTGGGCGTCAGGCATCGCCTCGCCAAGGGTCGCACGGACGTTCTTGATCACCCCGATGGCCGGGGCGATGGTCGATGCGAAGTCCCCGATGTCAGTGACCGTCTGAAGCCTGGTCGTGATCTGCTCAAGGGCGATCTTCGACTGGGTGACGATCTTCTGCATCTTGCGGACTTCGGCCAACTCGTTGGAGTACGCCTTGCTGGACTCCTGGTCGTGTGCCTGGACGGCAGTCACGGTCTTCTTGAAGATGGAGTTCTCGCGCTGCTTCAGCCTGTTCATCGCCTGGTCCAGTCGGTTGATCTCCCCAGTCAGCTGCTGGGTTGCCTTCTGGATTTGGGGACGCATCGGCTTTGGCCCGCGAACGGTTTCACGGACCATCTTCCCGAAGGGCTCGGTTTCCTGGGTCTTCCATCCCTTTTCGAACTTGCTGCTCATCGTGATGCCACAACCGAAAGAGGCGGGTATGGACAATACTGTCTGAGGCAATTAGCGTTGACAGTCTGCTTAACGAATTGAACCTTTCAGGCCAACGATAAAGGAGGGTGAGAGCCCCTATTCGAGCTTGTAGTGTTTGGCGATCTTCACAATGAGGAAGATCACGAAGGCGACTATCAGGAAGGTGATTACCGCGTTCAGGAAATCCCCGACCAAGAAGCTCTGGTTGGCGTAGAGGACCGCATAGGAACTGAGGTTCCCCAGTCCGCTTAGTGGAATGCCGATCAGGGGGAGTACCAGGTCTTTTACGAGCGCTTGGACCAGCATCCCGAGATAGACGCCGAGGATGAAGGCGACCGCGAGTCCCAGGACCTTGTAGTTCTTCAGGAATTCCTTGAACTCGGCGGAGATGCCCTTTGCTGCTGGAGGAGCTGGAGGAGTGGGCTTGGGAGTAAGGAGCTCTCTAATCTTCTGCAGTTCGGACAGGACCTCTTTGTCAGAGGACACGACAGACGCCGTGCAAATTCCCCGCTTAAGGTTTCGCCCCCGAATGCGTGCGAACGTGGACTCTTCAGGGTTAATTCTCCACCCTCCGAGCCTATCTGACGAGGCGTTTGGGAGAGAAGCCGAGCTCTGAGGTGACGAAGGGGTACATCTATGCGATCATAGGATCAGTCTGCGCAGGTTCCGTTTCGACCCTGGCGAAGTTCTCTTTGAACTCCAACGACCCTGTCGTGGTCACCGGCCTTTCGATTCTCCTCTCCGGTTTCGTCCTCCTCTCCTACAAGCCTACGAGGTCGCCCGAGCCCGGCTCTCTACGGTACCTTCTCTTCTTCGGCCTCGTGGGCGCGGGGCTCGCTCCCCTGATGTACTTTGAGGGTCTGAAAGAGACCACGGCGGTGAACGCATCTCTGCTCGCGAATGGAGAGGTGCTGTTCACCGCTGTCATCGCCTACACTGCATTCAGGGAGAGGCTCAGCAGGGGGCTTGCTGCCAGGGCCATGCTCATCGTCGCGGGGTTGGTGGTCGTCTCAACGAACCTGGACTTGGCGAACATAGCGTTCTTCCAAGGATTCAGCGGGAACCTGCTCGTCCTCGGGGCTACGATTTGCTGGGGAGTGGAGAACAACATCATTGCGGTCGCGTCGAAGCGGTTTGACGTGGCTTTGCTGAGCAGGTTCAGGAACCTCATCGGAGGGGGAGCCATTGCTGCTGTCGCGGTGGTGGCGATGGTTCCGACTAACTTCGGCGTGGTCAACTCCCTGGCGCTGGTGCTGCTTGCGCTTGCGGTAGCGGGGGGCACCTATCTTTTCATCGCGGCCGTCAAGCGGCTCGGTGCGATCAAGATGCTCCTCGTCTGGTCGAGCTCCACGGTGTTCGGCGCCGGCTTTGCGTTGGTGTTCCTTGGGGAACAGATAACCCCCCCGCAGTTCCTTGGGGGCGCGCTGATCATCCTCGGGATCTACGTGTTCCACAGGGGTGAGAAGGTCCCCGAGGCTGAACCGTTTTCGCTTCCGGCAGGGAAGTCAGAAGAAAACTAACGGTCAGACTCGACAGGCCAGTAGTTCAGACCCCAATAGATGGGGGGGATGTCGGCCACGTGGACGTTCCTCAGCAGATGGGGAAGGACCCCGAGGTTCTTGGCTGATGGGACGCCGATCTTCAACCTGTACGGCCTCGGGGAGCCGTCGCTTACGATGTAGTATGACATCTCCCCCCTTGCGGCCTCGGTGCGCGAGTAGACCTCCCCAGCGGGCACGCGCGGCTGCGGTCCGAGCTTCAGGCGGACTGGGCCCTGTGGGAGCTTCTTCAACGCCTGCCTGATTATCTTGACCGATTCCCTCATGTCCAAAAGCGCGACGTACGACCTCGCGTAGACGTCCCCCTGGGTCATCACCGGGGTCTTGAACTCGAAGTCCTCGTAGGCGCTGTACGGTTCGTCCTTCCTCACGTCAACTGCCAGCCCAGAGGCCCTGGCCACCGTACCCGTAGCGCCGAACGCAATGGCGTCATCCCGTGAGAGCACCCCGATCCCGTCCGAACGCTGGTGGACCATGGGGTTCTGGAAGAATATCTTCTCGTATTCGTCCATCCGCTTGTCGAACCAGTCACACGTCTCAAGCCCCTTCTTGATGGCGCCGGGAGGGATATCGTTCCTGACCCCCCCTGGGATGATGTAGGCGAACGTTACCCTCGCTCCTCCAATCCGCTCGGCAAAGTCGATCCAAAAGTCGCGGTCCCCCATGCACCATGTGATCAAAGTGGTGTGGCCCAGGAACAGCCCCTGAATCGCGATGAAGTACATGTGCGAAATGATGCGGTTTGCTTCCGACATTATCACCCTGAGGTACTGCCCCCTCTGGGGTACCTTGAGGTTCATCAGTTCGTCAACTCCGAGCGCATATGGGAAGAGGATGTTCGAGCTGTCGAGTATCACCGGCCTCTCAAGATGCGGCACGTTCTGGATGTAGTTCCTGTACTCACCCATCTTTTCCTCCCCGCGGTGTACGTAGCCTGCGTCGGGCTCAGACCTCACGACGTAGTCACCGTCGAGCCAGAGTTTGATCCTGAAGTGCCCAGCTCCCGGGTGCTGCGGACCCAGTGAGACGGACATTATTCTGTCGGCGTCGGGAGAGTATTCCGCCTGCACTGTCATTCGATCATCGCCCCGGGGATACGTAGTCCTTGCGCAAGGGTGGGAGGTCGTTCCAGTCCTCTGGGAGATACAGGTGGTTCTGGTTGGGATGTCCCTGGAAGTTGATCCCGAACATCTCGTGTGTTTCGCGTTCATGATACTCCACGCCCCTCCAGACGTGCATCAAGGTGGGGACGACGGGGTTGCTTCTCTGGACGTGCTCTGAAAGTGCGAGCACGAAGTCTTCCTGCCCGGGGGTTGTGGACCCTATGAAATACACCACTTCGAGCTCGTTCTTCGCGATCCAGTCGATGCCGCTCACGGTGCTGATGTGGTCGAACCCGAGTCCCTCTTTCGCGAAGACCCCGACCTCGGCTATTCGGTCAGCTGTCGTGGATACCTTGAGCCGCCTTTCCTTCATCCAGTCCACCTTTACGTCAGGGAACTTCTCCGTTATCCTGGCCGCGAAAGCCCTCGCTCTCAAAGGCTCAGGCTTGGGAGCTGGGGGTGAGGCTGCTGGGGGGGCGCTGGGCTGCGCCTGAGGAGGCGCTGGCCTGGGGGGTGCGGGCGTCGGTGGGGCTGTTGCGTTGCTCACAGAAGTATCACCGGCCGCTTAGCGACGGCGCTCTGCGGATCTTCTCTTGAAGCAGGACCAGTCCCTGGAGGAACGCTTCAGCCCTCGGAGGACATCCGGGCACGTAGACGTCCACTGGGATTACGTCGTCGATTCCTCTGAGGACGTTGTACGAGTCAAAGTAGAGGCCGCCTGTAATGCTGCAGGCGCCCATCGCGATGACCCATTTCGGTTCGGCCATCTGGTCGTAGACGAGCTTGAGTCTTGGTGCGAGCTTGCGGGTTACCGTCCCCATCACTATGAGAAGGTCGCATTGTCTGAGCGACCCAAACGCCTCGAGGGCGCCGAACCGTTCCATGTCGAACCGCGACCCTGCGGCGGCCCCAATCTCCACCGAACAGCAGGCCGTCTCGAGGTGGACCGGCCAGAGGGAGTAAAGCCTCCCCCAGTTCGCGAGGTAGCGCATCGGGTCCCCGATTGCGTATTGCAGGACGTCGTCGATCTTCCCCACCAGGAGCTGGAACGCGCCGTCCTTCTGCTGCTGAGCCACTACCATAGCTCACGCTTTCCTGCTAGTACGAGGGCGAACGCCATGGGGAAGAAGAGGAGGCCCATGAACAGGGTGACCATCCAGTCGGAAGACAGGCCCAGTCCCAGAGGCTGGTATGCCGCTGCCCAGGCGTAAAGGAACATCGCGAGGACGTCGAATACGATGAACATCAGTAGGTACGAATAATACTGCATCATGAAGTGCATCTTGCCAGCCCCCTGGGGGACTTGGCCGCACTCGAACGGGGCGTTCTTTATCGGGTTCGGGCGCCGCGGAGCGAACAAGCGTGGAAGGACGACAACCGGGAGGGTGAACATCATGCCGACGAGTCCCATGATGAAGACAGACCCGATATCCCCGAAGAGAGCCATCTTCGAAATTGCGACCGTCTCACGCTATTTAAGATTGGTGGGTTTGGTCAGTAGATGGGTCGGCCACGAGCATTTTCTGTCGACGTAGACAGCACATCGGATCGTCTCGCCGCCACATGAAGACACCTCACCTCGGGATGCAGCAGAAGAGTGTGTACGCCATAGAGACTGAATCGTTCGTAAAGCAGTACGGGAAGGACTTCCGCAGGCGACGGAAGCGGTCGTAGCGCTCCGCCTTACGCCGGTGGCTACCAGGCGGGTCGGGGCAGGGGTTACCTGATCAAAGAGTGTAGAACTAGTCGACGCCGTGTACGTCTTCGGCCTCGTCTCTGAGGAACGACTGGAGGAGCTTCGTCTCTCGGAAGAAGTCTCTGATGGAGATGACTCCGAAGAGGGTGCCGTCATCGTTCTCCACTATCAGGTGGCGGATGCCGTTGTCCATCATGAGCCTGACCGCCTTCGAAGGCATGTCCGAGCGCTTTACGCTGATGAGCTTCTTTGAAGCCACGGTGTCGAGCTGAGCAGTTAGTGGGGTCCCCTTGGCCACGGCCCTGACTACGTCTCTCTCAGAAATCACCGCGAGCGCGCGGACCGGGCTGACCGAGGATGTGACGACCAGCAATCCAATCTTCTCA
>JAKAPN010000077.1 GCA_021822995.1 archaeon | reverse complement strand
GAGCGACTCTCGCTATAGGAGAGGTGGACGCGCCGAGGCTCTCCGGGGAAAAGAAGCTCAAGGAGACCAGCGGCTTGAGCGGAATCATGCTAGGCGTCTTGGGCTCGGTGATGAGGGTCGAAAGGATCAAGGCTGATCTGGAGCTCAAAGACGGCTCGACAGTCGACGCCTTGACCATCGTCGGCACCCCAGGTCACACTGACGGCAGCATCTCTGTCTATCTGCCTGGCACTGCCATATTCGTGGGGGATCTCCTCAGGACTGACGGCTCGGGGAAGCTGAAACTCGCGTCACCGAACATGAGCAGGGACATGAACGAAGTCAAGCGCTCCGTGGAGAAGATCTCCAAGCTGGAGTTCCGGCAGCTCCTTCCAGGCCACGGGACTCCGATCCAGGAAGGCGCCTCAAATGCGCTCAGAAGCTTCGTCGCAAACAAATTCCAATAAGAAGACGCGCAACTGATGCAACGCCCGTGAGGGCCACAACCGGCTCCCATGAAGCCGAGTGATACCATTTAATAGAACAGGGCATCCACCGAATGGTAGACGCCGACAAATTGCTGACAAAAGAGGGCACGTCCGCGCTCACCAGGAAGTACACTTTCGGGACATGGAGATATCAGAGAGGATGGAACCCCATCGAAGTGGTCGACGCCGAAGGCTGCCACTTCACCGATGCCTCGGGGAAGAAGTACCTGGATTTCTCTTCCCAACTCATGTGCTGCAACCTTGGCCACAAGAACAAGGCTGTGATCGAGGCCATCGTCGAGCAGGCCCGCAGCCTCCCCTACATCGCTCCGTCGTTTACCTGTGACGTCAGGGCCGAGCTGAGCAATCTCCTCCTCGAGGTTCTCCCCAAGGGGCTTGAGAAGTTCTTCTATTCGACCTCAGGCACAGAGGCTAACGAGGCCGCCATCAAGATAGCCAGGCTGTACACCGGCAAATACAAGATAATCTCGAGATACAGGTCATATCACGGCTCCACGGGAGCGTCCATTGCCGCCACCGGGGACATGAGGCGGTTCGCGGCTGAACCAGCGGGAAAGGTCGACGGCATCGTCTTCGCTCCAGACGTCGACACCTACCGCTCCCCATTCGGGGTCGAGTTCGAGGACCGCGCCATCGCTTCGGCGAACTACATAGACTACATGATCAGGAACGAGGGGAACGTTGCCGCTGTGCTCATCGAGCCAGTGGTGGGCACCAACGGAGTCCTCGTCCCGCCGAAGGAGTACCTGCCGATGCTGAGGGAAGTGACAGACAAGAACGGCGTCCTGTTAATTGTGGACGAGGTCATGTCCGGGTGGGGGAGGACCGGCGAGTGGTTCGCCGTCGACCACTGGAAGGTCACCCCTGACATCCTCACCACGGCGAAGGGGATAACCGGGGCATATGCGCCTCTGGGCCTCACGGCCACCACCCGCGAGATCGCAGACTACTTCGAAGACCACTACTTCGCCCACGGCCACACCTACGAAGCGCACCCGCTGACCCTCGCTCCCGCGGTCGCGGCGATAAGGGAGTATCAGAGGCTCGACCTCATCAGTGGCGCGAAAAAGAAAGGGGAGTATCTCGGGCGCCGGCTGTCCGAACTGAAGGCGAAGCACCCCTGCGTCGGCGACGTCAGGGGGCTGGGGCTCTTCTGGGCAGTCGAACTGGTCAAGGACAGGAAGACCAAGGAACCCTTCTTCACTGCAGAGGACAAGCTCGCGGGGAGGCCTTCGCTCCTTGGCAAGGTGGGCGCGGACATGATGGGAAAGGGAGTCTATCTGCTCGACTGGCTGAGCCACTTCGTTGTGGCGCCGCCCCTGATAGTCACCCAGGAAGAGATTGATTTCGGCGTGGACGCTTTGGACGGCTCTCTGAGCATCGCGGACAAGGAGGTCAAGAGTTGACTCAGGTGACCAATGTGCCCCAGAAGTACGGCAGTCTCGAGAACCTCGTCGACGGTAAGTGGAGCCGCTCCGCTTCCGGCCAGGCTCAGAGCACCTTCGACCCGGGCAGGGGCGTTCCCATAGCCGATGTCCCCTTCGCGACGAGCGAGGAGGTGGAAGCTGCGATAGATTCCTCTCAGGCCGCCTTCGAGAAGTGGAGCAGGCTCTCGATCTTCGAGAGGGTGAAGTACCTATACAGGGCGAAGTCGGTGATCGAGGCGCACTTCGAGGAGCTCGCCTCCACCCTCACGCAGAACCACGGGAAGACCATCCTGGAGAGTCGGGGCGAAGTCCAGAGGATGATCGAGAATGTGGAGACCGCCATCGCGACCGCCTACACCCTATCCAAGGGAGAGGCGCTCGGCCAGATCGCCGAAGGCATCGACGAGCAGACTGTCAAGGAGCCCCTCGGGGTCTTCGCAGTCATCACACCCTTCAACTTCCCCCTCATGGTCCCCTTCTGGTTCGTCCCATTCGCCATCGTCCTCGGGGACACCGTGGTCCTGAAGCCGAGCGAGACAGACCCGCTCCCGACCACCCTCGCGATCAGGCTCATCCAGGAAGAGGCCGGGCTTCCGCCGGGGGTCCTGAACCTCGTCCAGGGGAGCAGAGAGGCGGTAGAGGCGCTCATTTCGAACAGGTCGGTCCGTGGCGTGACCTTCGTCGGCTCGACCCCTGTGGCCAAGCACGTCTACGAGCTCGCAGGGAAGCACGGCAAACGGGCGATAGCCAACGGGGGGGCGAAGAACTCCATCGTTGTCCTGCCTGACGCCAAGATCGACGCTTACGTCCCCGCCATGGTCTCTTCCTTCTTCGGGAACGCAGGGCAGAGGTGCCTCGCTGGCTCCAACCTCATCCCTGTAGGCAGGGAGACCCACGAGATGCTCATAGGCAAGTTCGCGGACGCCTCCAGCAAGTTCAGAGTAGGGTACGGCCTCGACGAGTCCTCCGAAATGGGCCCTGTCATCTCGAAAGCCTCCAAGGAGAGGATCAAGGGCGCCGTGGAGAGAGGGGTGGCCGAGGGGGCCAAGCTCGTCGCCGACGGGACGGGCAAGACAGTCTCCGGGTACCCCGAGGGGTACTACCTTGGCCCGACCATCCTCGACGGGGTCAGCCGTGACATGAAGCTGGCCAGGGAGGAGATATTCGGGCCGGTCGCGAGCGTGATGCAGGCCGACGACCTCGAAGGCGCACTCGAAGTCATCAACAGCAAGAGCGACTACGGGAACATGGCCTGCCTGTTCACTTCCTCCGGGAGCGCCGCAAGGAGGTTCGCCAGGGAGGCAAACGCAGGGAACATCGGCATCAACCTGGGGGTGGCGCAGCCCGCCGCCTACTTCCCGTTCGCAGGGCGGAGAGACTCCTTCTTCGGCGTACTCCATGCCCAGATAGACACAGTGGACTTCTTCACCGACAAGAAGGTCGTGACCTCGCGTTGGTAGATTCCCGGCGTCCCGGTTCACCATCACTCCCGCCGAAAGGTGTTTTTACCGCATCCGAACTGAAGTGGTGGGCATGAAGGTCGGCCTCGTGCAGATGGGATGCAAGATAGACACGAAGGACAACGTGGCGAAGACGACCCGGCTGATCGAGGACGCGGCCAAGAAGGGGGCCGAGATCGTCTGCCTCCAGGAGCTTTTCAACACCATTTACTTCGCCTACGAGCAGGACCCGAAGTATTTCGACTGGGCCGAGCCCGTCCCCGGCGGGCCTACGTTCAAGGCGATGTCCGCAGCCGCCCAGAAGAACGGGGTCGCTCTCGTCGTCCCGATGTTCGAAAGGGACACCGTGGTCCCCGGGCTCTTCTACAACACCACGGCCTTCTTCGACTCCAAGGGGAAGTATCTGGGGAAGTACAGGAAGGCGAGCCTCCCCCAGCTTCCGGGGTACATGGAGAAGTTCTACTTCAGCCCGGGGAACCTCGGCTACCCTGTCTTCGAGCTCGGAGAAGGCGGGCCGAAGGTAGCCACGGTCACCTGCTACGACAGGCACTTCCTCGAAGGGCCGCGGATCGAGGCTCTCAAGGGGGCCCAGATCATATTCATCCCCACCTGTACCTCATTCTACCCGGAGCTCTGGGAGCTTGAGCTCAGGGCTCACGCCTCCTTCAACACCGTGTTCGTCGCCGGGGTAAACAGGTGCGGCGCTGAATACCCAGGCCAGTCGCGCGCTTACTACGGGACGAGCATGGTGGTGGACCCCACCGGGGCAGTCATGGCCAAGGCGGGGGAGGGGGACCAGGTACTAGTGGTCGACGTCCCGCTCAACAAGCTCGAAGAGAGGCGGAGGATGGCCCCGTTCCTGAGGGACAGGCGGCCAGAGCTCTACCGCGAGATCGGCGAGACGCCGAAGCTTTGACCTCGCTGTGGGAGAAGGGGTGGCGCTGAGCACGCAGCATAACTTCGGCGTCATCTACAACGCGCGGGAGCCTCACGAGACACTGAAGGCGGTCCAGCTCCTTGACAGGGCGGGGCTCGACATGGCAGGGACCTACGACTCCCACTTCATCTGGGAAGAACCCTGGGTCTTCTATTCCATGTGGGCGACGAACACCAAGCGGGTCAGGATGGGGCCGTTCGTCACGAACCCGCTCACCAGGCACATTACCGTGACCGCGAGCCTGGCCGCCACGCTGAGCTCTGTGGCGGGGGACGGCAGGGTCTTCATCGGCTTCGGCCGCGGGGACAGCGCCGTCAGGACCATGGGGAAGAAGCCGGCCAGCCTCGGGGAGCTCGAGCAGAGCGTGGGAGTACTCAAGAGCCTCACGTCGGGAGGGAAGACAAAGATCGACGGGACAGACGTCAGCTTCCCCTGGGCCAAGTACAAAGTACCTGTCTACGTGGCAGCCTACGGGCCCAAGGCCCTTGAGGTGGCGGGCCGGGTGGGGGACGGGGTCATACTCCAGATAGCCGACCCGGACGTGATCAGGTGGTCCCTCGAGCACGTGAAGAAGGGGGCTCAGGCCGCAGGGAGGGACCTCAAGGGGTTCGAGGTGATCTCCGCCTCTGCGTGGTACATCACCGGGGACATCGAGAAGGCCAGGAAGGAGATACGCTGGTTCCCGGCCATGGTGTCGAACCATGCGGTTGATCTCCTGCGCAAGTATCCTGCCGACCAGCTCCCAGCCGCGCTGGTCAGGGGGATGGAGAAGAGAGGGGGGTACGACTACTGGGAGCACGCCCGTCCCGACGCCCACCACCTCGGCTTCGTCACCGACGACATGATCGACAGGTTCAGCGTGATCGGCACCCCGGAGCAGGCGGTCTCCAAGCTCGAGGAGCTCTGGAAGGCAGGGGTAACGAACGCCACAGCCTATGTCCTCAGCCCCGACTACCTCGAGCAGTCAGAGACGATCGCGAACCGCGTCGTCTCGAAGTACAGGTGACCAGTGCTGGCCTTCGACTTCGTGGTGAAGAACGCCCGGGTGGTGACCGCGTCCGATTCCTTCGAGTCCGACATCGGCGTAGCGGACGGGAAGATAGCGAGCATCTCCCGGGACATCGACGCCGGAGGCGCAAAGAGCTACGACGCGTCCGGCAAGATAGTGATCCCCGGGGCCATCGACGGGCACACCCACATGGAGTTCCCGTTCATGGGGGCCACATCGGCCGACGACTTCTACGACGGGACCGTGGCCGCGGCCTGCGGGGGGACGACGAGCGTCATTGACTTCGTCCTTCCCACTCCCGGCCAGACCATCCTGGAGGCCCTTGCCGCATACCGGACGAAGGCGGACCCCAAGGTGGTCGTCGACTACGGGCTCCACATGATCTTCAAGGGGGCGAACATCGGGGACATCGAGCAGATACCGGAGGTCGTGGCCCAGGGGGTCCCGAGCTTCAAGCTCTTCATGACATACCGGAAGGAAGGAC
>JAKAPN010000076.1 GCA_021822995.1 archaeon | reverse complement strand
GCTCCATCCCCTGGGGGACCGACCATGCGAACCCCCCGCCCGACAAGAACACCGACCGATAGAGGGAAGGCTGAATCTCGAAGCTGCACTTCTGGACTGACTGTATCACTGCTTCCGCGATGTCGATGGTGCCCGGAACGAGCTTCCCTTCCGAATAGGAATCTGCGGGCTTGGGGAACCCGCGCCTGTAGTAGGACGAGAAGTACTCGTTGGACGGGTCGAAGAAGTACTCGCCGATGAGGAACCTCTGCCAGCTGTTCTTGTCCAGGTCAATAGCGATCCTGGTGTTGGGGACCCTAAACACCGCGCCGTACTTCGGGTTATTCCTGTCGGCCATGATGTCCTTGATGTTCCTGGGCACCAGCCCCAGGGACTCCTTGAACAGCTTGACGAGCTTTGGCTCTCGGGCCAGGTCGCCATAGCCTGCGTCGCGGAGTATCTCCGCCGCCACCAGGTCGCAGTCCCCCCCGCCTCGGTTGAGGGTGATTAGTGCGTTGAATATCATCCCGCTGCTGAGGGGAGCGAGCTGAAGATTCCCGGCCCCCGCTTCTAGCACTGTACACGCGAGAACCTTCTGCGAAATCGCAACCGCGAGGGGCTGCGGGATCACCGATATCGCCTTGATGAGCTTCCTCCCCTCCTCCTGGTTGATCTCGCGGTGGATCTCGAAGAGCCTGTCGTACATGTAGCGCGGGGCCGCGGCGGACAGGGCGGCGACCGCCTTCACCCCCTCGAACCCGGGGGTTTCTGGGATGTGTCTGAGCAGGGCGTACCTCGTCAGCTCCTTGACCACAGACCAGGACCTGTCGTCGTCCCTTTCGATGACCCCGCTCCGCATCGGGTAGACCATGCGCTCAGCGATGTCCCGCTTCGCCTCGACGAAGTTCGAGACGTCGGGGCCGACCACCAGGAGCTTCTTGTCCGCGCCCCCTGTCATCCTGACCATCGAGCTGCGGGTGTCGGGGAAGTAGCCGCGGTTCTCTATGACGTCGGGGACGTTGCCCAGGGTCGCCGGCCCGAACTTCAGCTCCGAAGTCCCGTAGTCCTCGCCGAACACGGATACCTCTTTGGGGGCGGACAAACGTTGCCGCGATTAGTTGGCTTTCATGGGTATAAGGCTGTTTTCGGCGGCGGCCCTGCCTAGACGGCCAGCCTGTCCATGGCGGACTTCAGCTCCTTCTCCACCTTCTCCGCCTGGTCGAGCTCCGACGCCCTGGGCCAGACCCTGCGGGCGTAGTCCTGCATCGGCATCCCCTTCTCCAGCTGGGACACAAGGAGCTTCACGTCGGCGTCCGCCTGGCTCCTCAGCATCATCACCTCCATGAGGCGCTTGTTCGCCCTGGCCCTCACCTGCCTCGCCACGTCCAGCGCCTGGCGGTACTCCATGGACGAGGTCCCCAGGGCCCTCTCCTCCCTGAGGCCCTTCTCCGCCTCCCCCACGTCGTCCAGCAGGGAGGCGTCGACCCCCAGCCCCCGCACGTCGATCCTCGGGCGCATGGCCTGGAGGAGCTCCTCGGCGCTCTCGACCACCATGAACTTCCCCCCGGTCTTCGCGGCGACCTTCTCCAGGGTCTCCCGGTTGATCTTCGAGCCGATCGCTATCACGTCGATGATCGCCCTGACGGCGACCTCGTCGGTGACCACCTTCTCAGGCTTGGGGCCGACGTTGGACTTCTCGTCGGTGATCATCACCAGCTTCTTGATGCGCTTGACCGGGCCGTCGTCGGCCGCGTAGAGCCGCTTCAGCCCGTCCTCTATGGCTATCCCCGAGGGGGTCGCCCCCCCGACCTGGACTGTGGAGAGCTTCGCCGTGACGGAGTCCTTGGTCATCGCCTCGATGGGGGCGATGGGGACCGCCATCTTGGTCATCTCCCCCCCTCCCTTGAGCATGATTCCGCCGGCCCTGGTCGGGGCCTGGAAGGTCATCACCCCGAGCTTGCTCCCGAAGGGGAGGAGGCCCCCGTCGACGAGGCTGGCGATGGTCTTCCACACCAGGTCGATCTTGACGAAGCTCGTGCCCCTGGGGGACCTGTGGGTGTCAGCCATGCTGGAGGAGGCGTCGATGGCGTAGAGGATGTCCCACATGCGTGTAGAGCGAGCGAAGGTGGGGCTTAAATTCACTCTCCCAACGACCGCGCAGATGGGTGCCTCCTACGGCTCCCCTTGGGAACAGGATGGTTTATTCGACACCATGAGGAGGGAAACCCTGTGTCGAAGTTGCCAGTAGTCGGCGCGATCCTGATGCTGATGGTGGCGTCCCTGCTTACTGCCACAGCATCGGCGACCTCCACCCAGTCGACGAAGGGGCCCTACCTCATCGAACTGGACAACGTCACCTGCCCGGTCAGCGTCTCACCAACCACCTGCTCGGGCGGATACAAGGCAAACCAGACGTTCGTGAACTCGCTCCAAGTTGGGCAGGTAGTCACTGTCAATTTCGCACTGCTCTACAGCAACTCGGAAAACGTGAGCATGAGCGTTTCGGACAGCCTCCGCAACGTCTTCATTATCCCCAGCAACCAGTGCACCATCTCGTCACCCACCGTCTGCATTGCCGTCGGGTACTCGGTCATCACGAACCCGGGGTTGGACGACGTCCTATTCAGCGAGATTGGTGACAGCGCTGGCGTGATGTGGTACAACGCCGAAATCTGGGGCGGGCAGATTGGGAGCGTCGTGAACTCAACTGGGACCAGCGCATACTGTGCGGCAAACTGTTCGGGGTCGATCGCTGTGACGCCCCTCAACACCACAAGCAACTCGGGAACCATAGCGGAGAGTATCGCAGTAGCATTCTATCCGACAACCCCTGCCACCTGGCAAGCAACGCTGCACTACTCGAACGCTTATTCTGACTGCGCCGGCTCAGGTTCGACCTGTCAGGGCGGCGACGGGGTGCTTTGGCAAGGGACGAGCAGCGCATTCCAGAAACCGCCCTACACCTTCAGCGCCACGACAAGCCCTGCTCCCCTGGTGTGGGGAGAGTCCGCCGAACTCATCTATTGGGCACGCTAGCGCGGGGAAGGCGGCAGGGTCCGGGCTGGCGGTCCAGGAGAGGACACCCCATATTCACTGTTCAGAGGCTGAACTGCGCGACAAACCCCCGAACGAGCTGATTTCGCCCCTTTGGACTATGGGTGGATTAGTCTCGGACATCTCATGCGCCTTCTAGCAAAGTGCTGTATAATTTAACGGAGATATACCCGATTCCAAGCGCCCCCGCTCAAGTCTGGTTTTCATGCTTCTGTCACCTTTAGTTGACTCTGCGCTGTTTGTGTGCACGGCGTGCACAGCGGCTCTCATGGCTACCGTGAGGAAGGTCAGAGCTGGCATTTCCTTGGATGCCGATGTCGCTCAGGAACTCGACAGTGGGGTCAGCATGCTCAACGACCCCAGTATCACGCGCAGCGACGTCGTAAACGCAATCCTCTCCGATTACTTCGAAGGTAACGGCTCCAGTGAGACTGTCTTGGGGGCGATTGGTAAGAAGAGGGCTGAGAGACGATGACGTCCCGGCCTGCAAAAGTACGCGCCGGAATTTCCTTCGACCAGCAGGTGATCATGACGCTTGACAAGTATGTAGCCACCCTTTCGGCGCTAGCAATCAACAGGAGCGAAATCGTCAACGCGATTCTGTCGGACTATTTCGACGGGAATGGTTCGCACGAGGCGTTGCAGGCGACGGTGGCCCAAAAGAGGTCGAGGGAGAGCAGATGGCAGGTCGCATGACACCTGGTGCCAGGACGGGTGTCCTCTCCTCTCGGAAGTTTACCATCCTGCTTCTTGTACTGTCAGCTATTGCAATTGCCACAGCCATAGTCCCCCCTACGTTCGCAGCCGCGGCCGGGAGTTTCTCCGACAGCGCGTGTAGCATCACCCAGGGCTCGTTTGTCGAACCAACCACAGTCTATGGTGGAGGTACCGGTTTGAGCACTGGGTTCTACTACATTGGCTATTACTATCCCGGTGGCACCCAAGCCCAAGCGCCGGTGAAGGTCCACGTGACGGGCGGAGGGGGTGGCCTGGGCTGCGACTCGACGGGGTATACGCTTACCAACTCTTCCCCCACCGGCACCTGGAGCGTGGATGTGTGCTCTGACAGCTCCTGCGCCACAATCCTCTATACCGCCACCTTTTCTGTCTCGGCAGCCGCCCCGGAGTTCCCAGTCGGCGTTTTTGTTCTCCTGTTTCCCATTGTTTCTATCTTCATCTACGCGAAAAGGAGGGCGATAGTACGAACTCCATGAGTAGGACGACCTTCAGGAAGAAGGCCCTGCCAGCGCTGGGGGTCGCTTCGGTTCTCGCCATCCTGGTCATCTCTTACAACACTTCACTTCAGGGGCCAAACCAGGAATTCTCATTCGGGATATTCTGGCCGGCCGCCAGCTCATACGTTCCCAATTACACCCCACCAGACGCCGTGCTTTGGATCAATTACACGGGCCCTGGCATAAGGACCTACACCTATTCAATAATCTGCAACTCCAGCGTCCTCGAGTCTGGTCACGTCGCGGTTGCACAAAATCTCCCCTTCCGGGTCCTGGTCTTCGCTCCGGTCCCCTCGAACCTCCAGGCTACAGTCAGCCAAAACGGCGATGCGGTCTTCCAGCAGAATCTCACGCTGATTTAGCGCTGTGCCGGGCCCGCCGCCATCTAGCCGATGGCCTACAATCCAGAATCAATATTGAATTTCTGGCCCCGCCGGAGGCTCATCCATCCGATCCGCACATTCTTCAGAGGGGTCCAGCCTCCGTCGGGCTCGACACGCTATCAGACCGCCCGCCATCGAAACCGCCAGGAAAGAATCCTATGGGAAGACTGAAGTCACGCCGAACCGGTCAGCCGACCGAAGCCTGGTGCTCGTCGTGTGGTGCTAGGGCGCGCTGCTCCACACCCGGGTCGCCTTCGACTTGCCCTACGTCTCCCTCCACAACGCTGGGGACGTCGAAAGACTGCTGGGGCACAGCAGGGACAGGAGTCCCTGGACCCGCCTTCGCATGGAGGCTCTCTCCCCGTTTAGACCTGAAGTACAAGATGACAATGAGCGAGTAACCGAAGATGTAGAGGACGTAGCCCAGCCAGCCGTGCAGGTTCCACATCAGGTCTACGCCCGAGTAAACCCCCGCTACTATCAGAGCAACGACCCGGAGAGAATTGAGGAAGATGAAGAGGAAGAACCCTCCCACTGCGAAGGCCGCGGTCACCCTGATCTTGGGCTTCACGTCGAGGTGCATCAATCCCATCAGGAGGATGAAGATCGAAATCGATGCTATGCCCGAGCACTCCTGGGATATGTAGAGAAACACGGCCCCTCCACCTGGCGCGAAAAACGAGATGTTGAGAGAAGACCACTGCACTGGGACGTGGAAAAAGGAGGTGATTCCTTGGCTGATCGACGCCACCACTACTGCTAGTGGATCTCCGAAAGCGCCGGTCAGAATCCCGACGCTGCTTACTGCTAGTAGGTAGAGCCCGAGGTAAGGAACCAGAAATCGAAGTGTCGCGGGCCTGATGGCGACGACCAACCCTGCCCAGCACGTCGCGAGCGCAAGGCCGGCGAAGGCGTAGGAGTCCACCTGTTTACCAAACACAAAGGTAGCCCCCAGGGGGATGAGGGCCATAGCCAAGGACGCCACACTGACGGGGGCATCCCTCCTTCTCTCGGCTAGCAGTCCCTCGAACTCAGCCCTCCTCATGCCGATGAAAATCAGGACGAACAGCATGCCTGCAAGTGGGAACGCCGGGACCGAGGTGTCGAAGACCCCGACGAGGACTTCCCCAAGCTTCGACGCGAGCAGCGAGACCTGGCCGAAGTACAGGGCGGCGGTGAAGGCTGTGGCGGCCAGGAGGGGCATGTAGGCG
>JAKAPN010000075.1 GCA_021822995.1 archaeon | reverse complement strand
GGCGAGCTTGCCCTTGAGGAGGTCTGCTTTCATCATTTTCATGTGCTCTCCCCTGAGCCTCCCAAAGAACCTGAACAGCATCCCCCTAGCAGACCGCGGTTTGATTTCAAGCACGATGAATACACCCCCCTTCTTTAGGACCCGGGCTATTTCCTTCAGGGCAGCGTCCAAGTCAGCGAAATGGTGAAGCGCCATGGTGGCATAGACCCTGTCGAAACTCGAGTCGGGGAAAGGGAGCCGCTCTGCCCCCGCGACGGCTGACTTTACACTTGGATGGCTGGTCCTTGCGAGGGAGACCTTCCTCGCACTGGGGTCGACGGCGTGTACCTCGGCGCCAGGCGTGGCTTTGAGCACCAAAGCGGCCACGTCGCCAACACCGGCGCCGATGTCCAGTATCCTCTCTCCAGAATGCGGGTCGAGTGTGGAGAGAAAACGCCCCCAATCGTCCGGGGAGTCAGTCCATCGCATGCCTGCTTTTCTCCTCACGTCGTGGAGGATGTACAGCATTCCCTTGGCTCAAGGGCGTCCAGTGCTTCACGAGCCAGGAAAGGTTAGTTAAATTCAAGAAGTGATTTGCGCCTCGTGGTTATTTAAGCAGGCCAGCCGGCCCCGAAACCGAGGCAGGGATGAGGTTCCGAAGGCGGTCGAAGGCCGTCAGGGTCTATGTCGACGCGAAGATCTTGAACATGCACGACCCCGCACTCCCGAGGGAAGCCTATGTTGGTTATGTTGTGGAGGGCAATGGCCTTCGGGAAGTTAAGAGAGTCGAAGCGACGGAAAGCGACGATGCCGAAGTACTTGCAGTTATGTTCGCAATTGAAGAGCTGAAGGATTCGCTCGGGAAGTTCACCGTCGTATGTGACCATGAGTCGGTTGTGTCAGAGGCGACGAAGGAATCGGTCAAGAACCCGAGCAGATTACTCACGGACCTTAGGGAGCTGCTCGGGGAAACTCCTTCGGTGAAACTCGAAGTCCTCAAAGCGAATCCGGCACATCAGGTGGTTACCGAGTTCGTCAATGCGCTGAAGACTGGAACCCGCTAGACTCTGCGGGAAATCCGATTCCCCATGTACGCCCCTAGCAGGGGAGCTGATCGGCGAATAACTCCTCGTAACGACCCCCGCCCTGTCACGACCGCCACGATGTACAGGATTGGCCAAGTGCATCCTCTCCCCTTCGACCGCCAGGGGAATCGGATCCACGGCGGGTCGTATTGGTGGCGTTACCTGGGTCCGTCATTATTAGGCCCCCGGAAACTCGTGCTGCGCGATGCGCAATGGTTGAACTATACTCCGAGGTGGCTCGGCAACCAGAAACGCTTGAGGCATTCGCGGGTGCGACGCTGCCGAGAGCGCCCAGAGGGTCTGTCTTCGTCGGAGCTGGTGACTCGTATGCAACTGCGCTCCTCGGATTTTACGCGTCCAAGGGGAGGTGCATCGCACTGGATCCGTACGCCCTTGCGAGCGAGCCCGAAGTTGCGCGAGGGGTGAAGGTCATTTTCATTTCGATGTCCGGTAGGACGAAGTCAAACCTGCTTGCCCTGACCAGGATCAGGCGGTTGGCCAAGGGGATTACCGTCTTGACAGCAGTCAGAGAGAGCCCCCTCGCGACTGGCGCAGACAGCGTAGTGATGCTCCCCTTCAGCTATGCGCCCAAGTCGCCCGGGCTGCTTTCCTTCAGCCTCGCAGCCCTGGCCGTCCTGCGTATGGTCGGAGTCTCGGGCCCCTCTGACTTCGGGGAAGTCTTCGAGGGGGCGAAGGCAGATTACAGACGGCCGTCCCTAGCCAAAGGCACCACATACTTCCTAGGAAACTCGCTCGGCCATGCAGCGGCCCTCTACGCCTCCGCCAAGGTCTACGAGCTCCTAGGGGGCCGGGCTGCGGGTGAGGCGTTGGAGGAGTTCAGCCACAAGGAGCTCTTTTCGCTCAGACCCTCCGACTCCGTAAACATTTTCTCAGCTTTCGACCCAGATCATATGGCGGGCAGCCTTCGGCGCGCTCTATCAAACGAGGGTTACAATGCGGCCGTGATCCCAGCGCGCGGACACTCGGAACTCGAGCGCTTCTTTCATTGCGTGTTCGTGTCGCAACTCTGGGCCCTAGGCGAAGCCCGGAAGGCGGGGCTGACCAAGCCGAAGTTCTTGTCGGAGCAAAGACGGCTCAGGGTCAGCGACTCCATGATCTACTAGGCGTGGTACGCCTTCTCGCCTGCCCTAATCGGGACCTTCAGCCAGTTCTCCTGAGGCGGGAGGGGACAGACGTAGTCTTCCGAATAAGCACAATAAGGGTTGTATGCGTAATTGAAGTCAACCGCGTACTCGTCGTCGTGCTCCACCTCCAAGTCGAGGTAACGTGCAGCGCCGTAACTTTCGTTCCCCGAAGTAGCATCTCTGAAAGGGATGAAGAGGTTCGGGTCCTCTCTTTCTGCGGCCTGGTAGGCATTAAGGCGAATCGGCTCTCCCCCGATGTCGAGTTCGAAGTAACCTACCCGGTTGTAGAGTTGGCGGGTCCCTTTGCTGGTCGAAACCATGACGCCTTCCTCCTCCTCGTACCATTGGAGCCTCGCCTCGATTCTGAGAGAGGGATCTGGGGCGAAATACTTCAGCCCTGTGAAAGACGCCTTTTCGGTTTCTTGTAGAGGCGAGTCGCCGGCAGCCACGAAGAAGTCGTCCTTCTCCCGCCTGAAGCGAATCAGGGCCCGTTCCCAGGTCGCCTGGACCTGCTGATCCATCGGCCGCAACCCCGAATGCCTGGAAATAGGACTTTGCCCTCCATGCCTGGAAGGCTGGAAAGCTGAAAAGCCGAGCGCCGAGACCACGGCCGTCAGATTTGGCGGGCAATCCCGTGATCAGAGAAATCCTGAATCGGTACGTGCCAGTCTGGGCGCTCGGGCATTCTATGTCAGTGTTGGGGTGGGACACCGAAACGCACATGCCAGTAAAGGGGGCGCAACCTCGTGGCGTCGCTTCCGGCCAGCTCGCCATGATGTCCCAGAGAGCGACCATCGAGCTGGACGGTCTTGTGAGGAAGGCGGAGAAGGCAGCTGACTTGGGGGACAGAGAGGCGGGAATCGTCAGGGTTCTCCGGAGAAGCATTGACTACTACCTCAAGGTTCCTCCTGAGATGGTGGACGAACTTCAGCGAGTTACCACCGAGGCGACAGTTGCATGGCGGTCCGCGCGCAAGAGGTCAGACTTCGGCATGTTCCGCCCACACCTTGAGAAGATCGTCGCACTTGAGAGAGAGATAGCAAACAAGATAGGATACGAGAGGCACCCGTACAACGCGCTACTGGACCTTTACGAGGAAGGGTTTACCGTGCGCGAAGCGGACGCGGTCTACGCCAAGCTCATACCAGAGAGCAAGAGACTCTTGAAACGAGTTGCTTCCGCAGGCGTTTACCCGACTAAGCATCCACTGGAATCTGCGCGCTACGACACCGGTGCCATGCTGAAGGTGAACGAAGAAGCGCTAAAGCTCCTGAAGATGCCCATGGACAGGTTCAGGATGGACGTTTCGACCCATCCCTTCACCACACAGATCGCCCAGGACGATGTCAGGATAACAACGAGGTACGAAGGAAAGGACTTCAGAGCGTCTCTGTATGGGACAATCCACGAGAGCGGCCATGCGATCTATGGTCTGGGCATAAGCAAAGCGCTCGCGTACTCCCCGCTAGGGGATGGGGCATCATATGGAGTGCACGAGTCACAGTCCAGATTCTGGGAGAACGTGGTAGGCAGGAGTGTGGAATTTGTAGAGCTAATCGACCCGACCCTGAAGAAGTACCTCCCGTTTGTGAAGGGTTATGACACCGCACAGTTATACTTCTACATCAACACCGTCAGGAAGAGCCTTATCAGAGTAGATGCTGACGAGCTCACCTATAATTTCCATACTGCAGTGAGATATGACATCGAGAAGAAAGTGATAGCGGGCGAAGCGAAGGTTGCAGAGATTCCCTCCCTCTGGAACGACACGTTCGAAGAGTACCTAGGGATGAGGCCGAAGAATGATGCCGAAGGCGCCCTCCAAGATGTCCACTGGAGCGGCGGCTCCTTTGGCTACTTTGCGACCTATACCTTGGGCAACGTTATCGCGGCCATGATCTGGCATAAGATGAAGGACGGCGCACTGGTCCATGAAGCCCTCCGTAAGGGAGACGTAACAGAGCTCAAAAACTGGCTAGGGAAGAACATCCACAGGTATGGTGCGACTTACTCCCCCAAGCAGCTTCAGGAGAAGGCGTTCGGAGAGTCGTACAACCCCGAGAGGCTCCTAGCATATTTCGAGCAGAAGTACCTGCCTTAGCCCTCCGACACCGTTCGACATCTGCTACCCCTCTCCTTCCAGTGACTCGACGAGCCTCCTAAGTATCTCTCTTTCCAATATCGTCCCGAGCAACTTCCCCTTATCGTCTACCACGGAGACTATCGGAATGTTGGTCTCCCTGAAGATTGTAGTGAGGTTAAGCCCGGGCTCTTTCTCGTTCACTGTAACAGCCCCCGCAAGGGGAGCGTCTGAGACCTTCATCCCCGCCATTTCTTTCGTCGATAGGCTGGTCACGTCCCGCATCATGAGGGTCCCCACCGGCCGGCCCTTTGTGTTCACAACGACGGCACCCCGCGCGTCAAGATTTGAGAGCTTCTTGAGCGCCTGCATCAGTGGCTCGTCGGCCCGGATAGACACAGTAGGGAGTGCCTGACAAATCTCCGCGGCCGTCATCGATTGGAGGTGTTGCTTGACCACCTTCCGCTCGGTGCCAGACTCGTGGTCTATGGAGACCAAAGGAGCGCGGCGCCTGAAAAGAAGCGGCGCGGTGAGCGATAGCAGTGAGATCCCTATGGCTGTAGCAGAGTAGACGAAGCCGTTGATTAGGACGACCCCCGCGGTGAGCGCTGAGACAAGCAGAGCCGCATCCACTCCGCCGTTTACGCACGTCCCGAAGGCGTTGCGCCACCGGTCCACGCCGAAAAACTTCGCCGAGGTAGCGCCTACTATCGCGTCAGAAGAAAGTGCGACCCCAAATATCGCAAGGCCGGCGAAGACCAGGGCGGGGGTGACTCGCACAAAATAGAGTCCCAGTCCCGCGAAGAACATCGGTTCGAAGAAACCGTATGTGAAGGCCCTCAACTTCTCCATAAGGACAGGTCTCGCTGCGAGGAATTTTTGCATCATCAGTCCCAGGAACAGTGCAACTATCGCCGCGTTGAACCCCGTGACTTCGCCGGCGAAGCCAGCGATAAGCAGCGTTGAGATGATAATCGCGAAGACGGCCTCCCGGCTCTTGAAGCTGGTCTCGACCCGCTCGAGCATCGGAATCATCACGTATCTTCCAAACGCGATTATTCCCAAGATTGCAACAGCCAGCTCCGCGCCAGTGACAGCGATGGTGAACACTGTCACCGCCTTACCCGCTAGGTCAAAGACGAAGGAGTAGAGCACCACCGCAGCGACTTCGATGACCAACACCTGGGAGAAGATCGACGTGCCTTCCGCGGTCCTTGCCAGCCCTGTGTCAGTAAGAAGCCTGGAGAGCGGCCCAGCGCTACTCATGCCTGCCACTATGCCGATTACTATGGCGTCGGAAAGCTGATTGAACAGGAAGTACGATACGATTGAGATTACCAAGAAACGCACTGCGAACTGTGTTAGGGAGACCAGCAGCGAGCTCTTCCTAGCGAGCACTCCCCTCAGCCTTTCGGCTTCGAACTCCTCGGCGCCGCTGACGAACAGGAGGAAGTTGATGCCCAGTGTAACAAAGAGGGCGATGGTCGGCACCGCCTTTACAATGCCGAAGATGCCAGGTCCCAGCAGCGTCCCCGCGAGGATGGCGCCAACGAATGGTATCAGGCCGAGCTTGCGGAACGCCTCCTCGCTG
>JAKAPN010000074.1 GCA_021822995.1 archaeon | reverse complement strand
CACGCTGACTCCCAGCGCCTCTTCTACGTAGCCGACGAACCGCTTCACCACGGGAGAGAGCCCGCCGTCGAAGCTTGCCCCGTATAGGGAGAAAGGAGACTCGAGCACAGGCTCGGCCTCGCCCAGTCGCCCCGACACCCGCTGGAAGTCGGTGGTCTCGCTCCCCTGCACCCTGTAGGCCGTGCAGACCTTCATTTCCTTGAGGGCCGAGAGGACGTCGAGTTTGGTCACGACCACCTCCTCCACGCCGTTGAGCCTGACCGCGTAGCGAAGCGAAACGAGGTCCAGCCAACCCACCCTCCGCGGTCGCCCCGTGGTGGCGCCGTATTCGTTCCCGATGCTCCTGAGGGATTCTGCGAGAGGGCCGCCTATCTCCGAAGGGAAGGGACCGGCGCCCACCCGGGTGCTGTAGGATTTCAACACCCCCAGGGGCTTGCCGGCGTGCCGGGGAGGGATGCCGAGTGCCGCGGGGATGTAGCTCGACGTAGTGTGCGTAGAGGTCACGTAGGGATAGGAGCCGTGGAGCAGGTCCAGCAGCGTCCCCTGTGACGCTTCGAAGAGGACGCTTCCACCAGACTCGGAGACTTCGACCGTCCTCTGCGCGACGTCCCCTGCGATGCCTCCGAGCAGCTTCCTGGACTCTTCCGCCCATGCGGCCAGCCCGCTGACGTCAAGTGAGAGACTCTCGTAGAAGCGGGCGAGAGACCCGAAGTCGAACCCCGTGAGAAGGTCGCTCACCCGAGGGCTCAGCCTCAGCGCCCTCATCGCGTAGGCGGGCCCGATCCCCCGTCTGGTGGTGCCGATGGCGGAGTCCCCCCGGGCCTCCTCCACCTTCACGTCGAGTTCTTTGTCCACCGGCGTGACGAGGCTGCACCTCCAGTCGACCAGGAGTTTTTTGCGCGCCTCTGCCGGGAGGATGGCGAGCTCTTCCGCCAGCGTCGAAGGGTCCACCGCGACCCCGGCGCCGATGAGCAGCTGCTTCCCCTTCAGCGCCCCCGAAGGGACCAGATGGAAGGTGTGCTTCTTCTCGCCGATTACAACCGTGTGCCCGGCGTTGCTCCCGCCGTTGAATCTTACTACGGCGTCGTAACCACCCGCGAGGTAGTCGACGATCTTCCCCTTCCCTTCGTCCCCCCACTGGAGACCCACCACAGCCAGGTTGGGCGTATCAGACCACCCTCCGGATGTCGTGAGGGAGGCTCTCCTTGTATCCCGCCGAAGTGATCCGCATGAACTCCGACCTTTTCCTGAGTTCCGAGAGGCTGTGGGCGCCGGAGTAGCTCATGCCAGACCTCAACCCCCCGACCAGCTGTTTCACCACTTCGTCCACCTTTCCCTTGTAGGGGATCAGTCCTTCAACCCCTTCTGGGACGCTCTCCTCGATTATCTCTCCGATCAGTTCGTCCTCTCCCCGGCCTGTCGCCTTGGTCTCACGGACTTTCCGGTCTACTGTCGCCGCGAGCGAGGCCATGCCTCTCGTAAGCTTGTACCTCACCCCTTCGCGGAGGATCGTGGGACCGGGGCTTTCTTCCGTCCCGGCGAAAAGGCTCCCGATCATGACTGACGATGCGCCTGCGGCGAGGGCCTTCGTGACGTCGCCGGGGACACGGACGCCACCGTCGCCGATGATTGGGACGCCGCTCTCCGCCGCTCCGGCCGCGCTGTCAATTATCGCGGTCAGCTGCGGCACGCCCGAGCCGGTGACGACCCTGGTCACGCAGATGCTCCCTGAACCGACCCCCACTTTCACGGCGTCCGCTCCCGCCCTGATCAGGTCCAGGGCTCCCTTCGCGGTGGCGACGTTCCCTGCCACCACCTCGACCGCCCCGAAGTCTTTTTTGATCTCCTTTAGGGTCTCGATCGCGTACGCCGAGTGCCCGTGCGCGATGTCCACGACCAGGGCGTCCGCACCCGCGTCCAAGAGCTTCCGGGAGCGCTCCATGTGGTCCCCCTTCACGCCGACAGCAGCGGCGACCCTGAGCCGTCCCTTGGCGTCCTTCGTCGCAGAAGGGAACTGCTTGCGCTTCATTATGTCCTTCGATGTGACTAGCCCCGCCAGGCCCCCTCTGCGGTCCAGCAGCGGGAGCTTCTCGATCTTGTTGGCGTGGAGGAGCCTCTTCGCTTCTTCCATGGAGACACCTTTAGGCGCGGTGATCAGCTTCGACCTGGGGGTCATCACCTCCTTCACCTTCCTGTCCAGGTCGTCTTCCAGGGTGATGTCCCGCCTGGTCAGCAGGCCGAGGACCTTCCGGCCGCTACCGACGATTACTATTCCTCCGATGTCCCTCTCTCTGATTACGGCCAGAGCCTCGCGGACGGGCCTGTCCGGTCCGAGCGTCATCGGGTCCTCGATGACCACCCCCTCTGACCTCTTCACCTTCAGCACTTCAGATACCTGCTCCTCGATGGAAAGGAACCTGTGTATCACGCCGATCCCGCCGAGGCGGGCCAGTGCGATAGCCATCGCAGACTCGGTCACGGTGTCCATGTTCGCGCTGACGATGGGGACGCTCAGCTGGATCCCCCTTGAGAACAGGGTACTGGTGTCAGCGTCCTTGCGGGACTTCAAGTCGGAGAATTTGGGAACCAGCAGGACGTCATCGAAAGTGAGGCCGACTCGAAGGTCGGGTGCGGATTCCTTCACTTGACTTCGGCTTGATTCTTCTGCTTATAGCGTTTTGGTCGTAGGCGCCGGGACTGGGATTTGAACCCAGAACCCGCTTTCGCGAGACAGGCTCGCCAGGTGGACTCTTCTTTCCAGGCTTGCGCAGTGGTTGCTCTGCGCCCTACCAGATTAGGCGATCCCGGCGTTCGAATGCCCGACGGCGGTCGTTTAAAACCTCAACCTGTGAGTTTCGTCCCGCCCGGCTTCTGCTTGTGAGACTTCCAGAGGCGCGGATAGGTGCCCGCTTTCATCACAACCCGCTCCGTGGTCGACGCGAGCCCTTTCTTCGTCGACTTGATCTCGTCTGTCGTCATCAGTGCCTTCCCGATGGCGACTAGCTCCTTCTTGGGGCTGAGCAGGGCGACGGTGTCGTCCTTCCTGATCCCTTCGGAGGCGGCAAGGACGCCGGGCATCCCGAGCCTCGCTCCGTGACAGATCGCGTCCACGGCCGAGTCGCGCAACATTATCCTCGGCACCTCGCCCAGGCAGTCTTCGATCGGCTTGATGGCTGCCCGCATGGGGGCTTCGTCGCCTTCTTTGAGCCGGTAGGTCGCCTCGTTGAGCTGGTGAAGAGTGACAAACCCGTTCTCTTCTGCGAGCGGGCCGACCTTCGTCCGCCGGAGCTCGACCATCGTGGCGCCAACGCCAAGGACTTCGCCCATGTCGTACACGAGCTTCCTGATGTACGTCCCGGACTGACAGAGGGTCCGGAACAGAAAGAGGTTGCCGTCGGCCTCGGAGATTTCGAGCTCGTAGATCGCACGGCTCCTCGTCTGTCGGCTCACCGAGGAGCGCTGGGGAGGGCGCTGGAATATCTCTCCGGTGAACTCCGCGATCACCTTGTCGAGCTCCTTCCGGGGGACAGACGAGTGGATCCTCATCACCCCGCGGTATTCCTTGGGGAACATCAGAAGGAGACTGAGAGCCTTGGTAGACTGCCCCAGGCCTATGGGGAGGAGCCCGGAGACAGGAGGGTCTAGCGTTCCGCTGTGTCCAGCCTTCTCAACGCCCAGTAGCCGCCTCGTCCACGCGACCACTTCATGGCTTGTCGGGCCCCGCGGCTTGTCCAGCGGGATGAGCCCGTACTCGAGCAGCCCCTGGACGGGACGCGACCTGGGATCCGACCCGTGGTCCGGGTCGGTGGCCTCTTCGTCGAGCACCACCATCTTCTGGGGGGCCAAGTCAGTCCCTTCTGCTCTTCACGTAGCGGATAACTGTCTCGGCGACCTTCACCTGGTCGATTTCGTCCGTCTCGACGACGAGGTCGAACGGCTTGAGGTCCTTCCCGAACTCTATGCCGTAGATCTTCTTGTAGAGCTTGTAGTTCTCAGTGTCCCTTACCGACAGGATCTCCATGCACTTTGCCACGGGGATCCCGTCCCTCTTGGCCATCCTTGCCGCCCTGCTTCCGACGCTCCCTGAGAGCCAGACCTTCAACCCGTCCCCGGTCAGCCACGGCACCGGATAGCTTGTGATCACCACGTCTCCCTTCCTCGCTTTCTGAATGAGCCTCGCGTCCACCTCCTTGTCGAAATCGGACGACCGTTTCCTCTCCTGAAGGAACTTCATCCCGTCTCCCTTGTCCCACCAGTCCTCTCCGCCTGGGGTGTACCCTTCCTCCACTGCCATCTCCTTGAGCACGTCTCCGCCTCCGAGCAGCGGGGTCCCGAGCGAGTCGGCCACCTTCCTCGAC
Source organism: archaeon (assembly GCA_021822995.1). Taxonomy (GTDB): domain Archaea; phylum Thermoproteota; class Nitrososphaeria; order Nitrososphaerales; family Gagatemarchaeaceae; genus UBA183. Next base: position 1,566 of record JAKAPN010000074.1, on the reverse strand, counting down.
ACGGTCGTCTTCCCAACCGCGGGCATCCCGGAGATGATTATCGCCCTCAACCAGGCCACTCTAGGTTGTCGTGTGGAGCAGCCTGCCCAGCATTGTCGAGAAAGTGAACGAGCTGAGGAAGTACCACCAGAACAGGCTGACCTGGAACACCGCTGGGTTCTGCGTCATGCCTGCGAAGTCGGGGATGGGGAGCGGAGTGTAGGCGACGATTACGCCGTACCCGCCCAGGAAAGTCGCCATGAGGTAGTAGACCCCCAGCAGTGGGACGAACGTTATGGCGGTCACCTTCAGCCTCGCCCGCTGGATCTTGAACTGCTCCTGCTGGACCTGAAGCTCGCGCTTCTTCAGCTTGTCGAGCTTGGCCTTGTCCTTCGCGACGGTCGCTTCCCGCTTCTCCTTGTTGAAGGCGTTCACCTCGGCCCTCATCTTGCGCTCGGCGCCCAGGTCGACCACGCGCCTCGTCACGAGCTGGGTCACGGCACCCAGCGCGACTGAGGTGAGGGTGACCAAGACGGTCGAAACGGGAGGAGTGTACGCCGGGATGGTGAACGTCTTCTGGACGGCCGTTGCTCCTGCGACAATGGTGACGTTGTGAGCGCCTGATGCGGAGTTCGCTGGGACCCAGAAGGTGCACGAAGCGAGCGCTCCGGACCCGCCCGTCCCGCAGCCGGTCTTTCCGTTGGAACCGTTAGTCAGAGGGACGGCAGCTCCGTCGAAGGAGATGGTGACGTTGCTCCTGGCGGTGAACCCCTGGCCAGTGACGGTGACGGATGAGCCCGAGATGTCTGTGCCTGGGTTGAGGTTAGCGGTCGCTGAAGATGAGGTGGTCCCGGGCAGGCCGGAAGTCGCGGGGGCGTGGGGGATGAAATCTGGGATCACCACGTAGTAAGCGACCAGTATGGCGATCGCGGCGATCAGGACGTAGGTGATGATCCGGCTCCCTCCTGAGCCTGCCCCACCCTGCCGTCGTGCCTTGCTCATGGCTATCACTCGGCTGCCCCCTCGAGCATCCTTACCAGCCCTGCGGCCACCTCGTCCTGTTTCCCTTGCGTGTTCGTCACGATCATCATGGGCGCCCCGGTGAGCGTAGACGCGGCCGCGAGGAAGCTCCTTGCGAGCGCGAGCTCTTCGGCCAGGCTCTCCTTGGTCACGGCGTCGCGGTACCTGGTGGTGTCAGCCGCCCTCCTTGAGGCGATCTCGTCAGGCGTGGCTTCCACCAGCACTAGGTGCGTCGGTTTCATCGCCCTAACGACGTCGAACGGGAGGCCGGGCCAGAACCCTTCTGGAGTCCTGATGAAAAGATGGGTGTCGACCACAACCAGCTTTTCCTTCATCTTGGCGATCTTCGAGGCGGCGGCCTTCTGGAGCCTCCGCTGCTTGTCGACCGGGAGCTTCCTCATCTCGTCCCTGTGCTTCACGACCTTCGAAGCGATGCCGGTCTCCAGCATGAGCGTCCCGAAGTTGGCGAGCCTCGCACCCTCGAACCCGGAGACTACCTTGTCGACCACCGTGGTCTTCCCGACCCCCGGGATGCCGACGACGACCGCTCTGAGCCCCATGGATCAG
>JAKAPN010000073.1 GCA_021822995.1 archaeon | reverse complement strand
CCGAGATGGCGTCGCTGGTCGAGCGCTCGGGGGCCATGAAGAAGCAAATTCTCTCCGGCAGACCGCCGCCCACCCTACGCGGCAAGGTCGTCGGCCTCCTCTTCGAGAAGCCCTCGACCAGGACCCGTACCAGCTTCGAGGTCGCGACCATAAGGCTGGGCGGGGACCCGGTCTACCTGTCTGCGAGCGAGCTTCAGCTGAGCAGGGGAGAGCCGGTGAAGGACACAGCGAGGATACTCGGAGGTTACCTCGACGTGATCGTGGGGAGGGTCTATTCCCAGGAGACGCTGACGCAGCTCGCGAAGCACTCTGGGAGGCCCGTGGTGAACGCGCTCAGCGACACCGAACACCCTACGCAGATAATCTCTGACCTGTTCACAATAAAGGAGGCAAAAGGGCGCCTGAAGGGCCTGACCACGGTGTTCGTCGGGGATGGCAACAACGTCAGCAATTCGCTCCTCCTAGGAGGCGCGCTCACCGGGATGAACGTGACCGTCGCCTGTCCCGAGGGCTACGGGCCCGACCAGGACATCTACAGGAAGGCGAAGTCGCTGGCGGCGAAGTCGGGAGCCGAGCTCGAAGTAGTCAGAGACCCGAAGGGCGCAGTGGCCGAAGCAGACGTGGTGTACACCGACGTGTGGGTAAGCATGGGGGACGAGTCTGAGAAGGAGAAGAGGATGCGCGACTTCAAGGACTACCAGGTGAGCTCGAACCTGATGAAGGCGGCGCCCAAGGGCGCCATAGTGATGCACTGCCTGCCGGCGCACAGAGGGCTCGAGATAGCCGACGATGTCCTAGAGGGGAGGCAGTCCGTCGCCTGGCGGCAGGGGGAGAACAAGCTGTATGGGGCCGCCGCCTCGCTCGAGTTCGTCAGCAAGGACTAGAAGGCTCCGTCCCACGGGACACTCTGAGCGCTAAGAATCTGCTTCTGAATTTTATACGCCGGCGCCGGGATGTTCCCGAAGTCAGATGGCGGCACGGAACGCGGTTGTCATAGGGCTACCGAACGGGACTTCGTGCACTTCCGTGACAACCCCGATTTCAGATTGGTCGCACTCACTGTGACACAAATCCCTCACACAGCCGACAGGCTCCGTCCAGCCTCGCTCGCGTGGCGGCTGTACCTGCGCGGGGAACAGCCACCCCTGAAGAAAGCCTCGGCGACCTCACCGAGTCTGAGATGTTCACCGACGTCCACTTCTCGCACAGCGGCGTCTCCAACGAGTACGTGATGACGAAGGCGTAGCACGTCCAGTCCAGGGGCACGACCTTCCACCTGCTCGGCGCGGTGGCTGGGACTGTCTCGGCTTCCACTCGTCACTCGGGCGACGCGACAGCGGACTGGCCAGAGGTAGGCGCCCAGAGATTTAGGCGGGCCCGGTGGGATGCATTTAATTGATTAAGCGAATCCCGAGGCCGCAGAGGATAAGACCTTCAAGCCTAGCCAGTGACAGTCCGCATAGCCCGCGTTTGAGCAATTCAAGTGGCTTGAACCACATAGGTCTGTGTGACCTGTGAGTAATTCGCATAGAGATGTCTTTTGTATCCATGTGAAAGCTTAAGTAATAATCAGCGGTCATTCAAGATTCGGTAATAACACATTGAAGTTGGGGCTCTTGTTTCTATTGGCTACAACGGCTTTGCTATTCCTGGTGGCGGCCACTCCCGTCACTTATGCATGTCAACAATCGTTTCCGGGTTATGACGACCCCTCCGAGACAATTACTATTGGTGCGGCGGTTTATGGGTCTAACCCTTTGACATCTACGGGTTCCGCATCTATTTCAGTCACGGAACCCTACAAAAATTGTGTAGTATCTGGCCAGTTCAACACGCAACAGGGCTACAGTCATGGTTTCCTCATCGAGTCCAACACCTATTTTGCGAGTCAAGGCCAGGACTGGACTTCTGGCCAGGTTGGCACTTGGGATGGAGCCTTTACTTCTTCTAATGGTTGCGATACTGGCAATCTTCCATCCTTGACGGCATTTATCAACGGTAACTGTGCTGACTCACCACCAGGACTCGCCCACAAGAAATCTGGGGAGCTACCAAACAGCCTTCCAGCTGGACTCTTTATTCTCGGCGTCCTCGGTTCGGTTATCCGAATAAGTGATGAAGAACAAAAAGGAAAAGAGATACGCGATACTCGCAATATTCCTCTTGGTCATAGCGACTAGCGGTGGCGTCTATACCTACACGCAACTACATAATCAGCACGCGACGCTGCTTCCTAGTCTATCCACAGGATTGACGCTAGTCTACAGGTTTCTGACAATCAGCTCGAACAACAACTCACGAAGCCTACAGGCCGGGACTGTCGCGAATGATACTTTCCATCTCGACGTTAAAGGAAACTACCAGAGGGTACTCGACCAATACAATCGAAGCGATGCGTATGTGGTCAACAGGACTTCAGACTGTGAAATCGCCTCCAATGCTCTATATCTGACGATACACATAACGACATTTAGGTCGGACATGATGTCGGCTAATGTCACTCTGACGTTTGTCAACGGCACCGCGAACTGCGGACCGGAATTCGGTCAGCTTCCCCGTATTGACGGAAGGTGGATGCTTGAAAGCTGGACGTATGTGTCGTCTTTCAGGCAGCTGAATTTCACCAGAACCATCATAATAGATTACACGAATTCCGACTCTCGGAGCGTCGAAGGACTCGAACTTGGTGAATGGCCATTTTGGTTGGGCAACCAGGACTTGAATCGCAATTTTACACTAGTCCTCTATGGACTGGCAGACCATTTAACCACCCAGATGCCAGTTGAAGGAGCTGCAAGCATATTGCCGCTCAACATCTCTCGTACGGCCGAGTCGGCATACGATGTGACCGGGATAAAGGTCGGCCCAGGCGAACAGATCTTCTCGGATCGCGGAAGTCTCCCTCAGGAAAAGAGCATCTCGAACATATCGGAAGCGGAGGCCCGAGTTATTGTCGAATGGTACGATGATTGCGAAGTAAATTCAACCTGCCCCACTAATGCACACTTGCAGGCATTCGCATTTGCCCGCGCCGCCTCATATGTGAATGGAATGGTTACTCTGGACGGTAGTGCTATTCTGAACAGCATCAAGTTATCCAACTCGGCGTGGCGGTTCAATCCAAATCTGTTCGAGACCAACGGAACGATAAGGATCAATGGGACGACATTCAAAGACACCGTCCATTTTAGCGGAATTGAATACGCCGGCTCCACCTACGTCACATTTGGGTTTGGTCCGTTCGCAAGCTTGGGACAGGTCGCGTATTGCAGGAGCGATGGCTTGCTACTGTACATTACGATGGGGTCTTATGGAGATCTTTACTCCTCGCTGCCTTCCGTTATCACCAGGGCCTTCGGCCTGATTCCGGGGATGGGCGCGAGGTTTTCAGGCACGGGTATTGCGTTGGTGCTTCTGGGCGCCACGAATTCCGTTAGTCGCACTGCTTCGAGCAATACGGCGTCGGGTATAGGCGAGCAAGGCTGAAGAGAGCCAAGGCATTTATTGTAGCCGCCCTGATTTTGGCAGCAGTCGTAGGAGGGTCGTATGCCTATTGTCGCTGGCAGAGCTCCTTCAAACAGTATGTCGTGATTGGCCCGATTGGTAGTAAGCAAATCAATGGTACGAAGTATTGGGACGCGAACTTGACTCTTTCGGACAATTCTACCACCTACATGTTCGAAGGCATTACTTTCAGCTTCAGTTATCCCTGCAACCTCGCTGCTAATCCTCTTGAAAGCTGCGCCAAGGTGACTCCCACCATAGTAAGCTGCACGACAGAACCTACCGGGTATGCAATATATTGCCAAGGGACCTTGCCTCAGATTGAGATTACCTTCTCTGATGGGAAGGTGGAGTACTTTAACGAGGCTACGACAATAAACGGAGTCGTAACGTACGACCGCCCTGCTTCCTACCCGTGGTTCTCTGTCCACTCGACACCGAGAGTAGGAATAGAATTTGACAAGAATCACGCACCCCCCGATACGCTCTTGCTGATGGTTAGCACCTGAAAAACGAATCGTCGGGACCACGAGCAGAAGACGTGCAACACACAGCTCACAATCCCGCGACTGCGGTCCAGGGTCCTCGAGATAGAGTTCCGGAACGGATTCGGGATGATTACGTGATAACCGGCACTACATTTGGGACGGTCAAATTCCAGACCATAAACGCCGGGTCACTCTTTCAGTTTGCGTCTGTGAGAGAAGAACAGCCAAATTTAGGGTTATAAATGAACCATAATCGCGCAATATGTCTAATACATGGATTCAGACCGGGAGGTACTTTTCCCCTTCAAGTGGTACATCCACAATTTTCTCCCCTTTTACCCAATCGGAACCCAATTCTCACCCCCCTCCCTGGCGAACCTGCACCAGCCGACACCCCCCGAGCGAACAGGGTGAGCGAGGGCCCCGCTTCGAGGCGGGGTGAAGGCGAAGGGCGAGCGGAGGGGCAAAGAGGGGGGAGCGAAGCGAGCCGATAGGCGAGCGGTGCCGTCGGTAGGCATCGCGGGGGGTGAATCTGCCCCGGAGCGATGGCCGAGCCTGAAGGGCGTCGGCTGGTGCAGGCGAGCCATCCTTCAGAACGGGACCTTGACTATCGCCCCGCCGTCAGGAAGGGAGGCAACGTACTCGTACCCCTGGCCGATGTAGGACCTGACCTGTTGCACCGGGATGACCTTCTGTCTGGAGCCGTTGCCCGTCATCATGCCGACGAGCCTCTGCCTGACGGCGTTCTGGAGTTCCTCGTCGCTCATCTTAGCGAGGTTCATCTTCTCAAGCTCCTCCTTCTTGAAACCGGCGACCAGGAGGAACTGCTCCCTCATGGTCTTCTTGATCTGCTCCTCGCTGGCCGTCTCTGTCTTGGTGGAGAGCAGAGGCTCGCACTTCTTGTACGCCTCCCTCATCTCCTCAATCATGGTGGGCGGGAGCCTGCCCTTGTTGGTCGAATACCTGGCCTCTATGTCCCCTTTGTGCCCCATAAGGAACTGGAGATAGGGGTGGGAGATGTGCCCCTTCGACTCTGCCACGATCATCCCTGTGTCGCAATAGGCTCTCAGGACGTAGGGCCTCCAAGAGAAACCGGCCTTGACAATAGCCTCCTTGATGTCCCTGGTAATGAGGTTGGTCCTCAGGAAGCTGTTCTTCCTCACGCCTCTGGGGTCGAAGGCTAAAATCGGGTTTCGAGAGGCGAGTTTCTCGCCTAGCTTTACCCTTTCTGCGAGATATTCTTGGAGATATGTGGCCGCCTCGTTGCCGAGGAAAGTGAAGTAGGGATGCCGTGCCTTGCTGAGCGCCCTTCTCACGAGGAGGACCGTAGGGACCTTGGCAAACCCGACGCCTTCGGCCGCAATCTTGACTTCCGGGAGGTCCCCAAGCCGAATCCCGTCGGTGCCCCGGAAGTCTCCCAGACTTTCGGGCCTCAGCCCGCTGAACGCCATCATGGCGATGGAGACCCTTCCTCGTGGGGACGCCATCCTGAGAATCCGTGAAAGCTCGTCCTTGCTGGGGACCCGCTCGCTTGCGATGGTCGGCGTATCGGAAGCGCCCCTCACGTTCACCTTGAGCTTGGCGTCCACGTTGTTATACGAGAGCCAGGAGAGGAGGACCTTCTTGAACCTCGTTATGTAGGAGCCGGCCTTCCCTTCCCTCTCCATCCGCCTCACAAAATCAGTGAAATGGTCCCTGAACCTCTTGGTGGGCCCATCCTTGAGAATTTGCCTCGGTGTTGTGTGTTCGAGGTCGCAGTATAGGCCCAACGTCCTCAGGTAGACTTCGGCTGTGATGGGCGAGCTTGCAGCGAGGTTGTCGTGCCACCTGCCCACGTCCTGGTCACTCAGCAGGTGTCCATACTTTGCGGTTTTCGGCATGTCACACAGCTTCGCGGAGGCGTTGGTAATAAGGGATTCGCTTATAATTCTAAGCGGGCCCGGTGGGATTTGAACCCACGACCTCTGCG
>JAKAPN010000072.1 GCA_021822995.1 archaeon | reverse complement strand
AGGTCGGTGACGAAAGTCGCCCCGACCCAGAGCGGGTTCAGGCTGATGGCATGGATCCCCGCGTCGAAGAGCGCCACGACAAAGGCACTTGCGGTCCCGAACCTGGGGGTGAGCTTCTGCTGAAGCACCCCCCTGAAGAACGACTCGAACCCTGCGGCGTCGGAGAGGAGGACGGCGACCTGCAGATACGACGGCGTGGACGAGGAGGTGATGAGGGCGTATATCGACGCCTCGTCTGCGGCCGTCATGCCGAACGGGTGGAAGGCCGAGATGCCTGCGGCGCCGGCGACGAAGATCAGGTACAGGAGCAGCGCCGACAGGAGGCCCGCGGCCACCGCCCTGGCGCTGGCCTTCCTTGAGGTCCCGAGCGCGCCGAGAGAGTAGGCAGAGGCGACCATGCACCCTGTGGCAAGGAAGGTGGCAGCGACGAAGTATCCTGGCGGAACCGTGAAGAGGACCGCCATGGATAACACCACCGCGGCCGTCCCGACGACGAGCCTGGATGCCAGGGCCAACCCCCGTGCCGCGGGGGTTCCCGTTAAAGCCGTTCGGCAGGTGCTACCGTAAATACCTGACTTGGCTGCACGACTACATGGACGCCAAGACCGCGTTCATCTCCATGAGGCCCTGGTCCTTCACCATGACGTTCTCTTCGGTGACCATGGGGACCCTCGTGGCGGCGCTCTCCGGCCGGTTCAACCTGCCGTACTATCTGGTCGCGCTTGGCGGCATGGTGGCGTTCCATGGGGCGACGAACGTCCTGAACGACTTCTTCGACGTGAAGCACGGGGTGGACAGAGAGGGCGCTCCCACCACCAGGTACAGGCCCCACCCGGCGGCCTTCGGCCAGGCTCCCCTCTCCAGCGTGCTGACCCTCTCTCTGGCCCTCTACTTGGTCACCCTTGCTGCGGCCTCGTACCTCGCCCTGGCCACGAACCTATGGGTGCTCGTCGTAGTGGGGGTAGGCTTGGCAGGGAGCGTGCTATACACCGCTGACCCTGTCGTCCTCAAAGCCCGGGCCCTGGGGGAAGCAACGGTTTTCGTGATGTGGGGGGTCCTGATCCCCCTCGGTTCCTACGTCGTCCAGACCGGGACGGTCTCCCTGGCACCGGCGGTCGCCTCGGTTCCCATCGGGATCTTCGTCGCTCTCGTCCTCCTCGCCAATAACATAAGGGACATAGGGTACGACGGGTCGGTGAAGACCAGGACCCTGGCGGTGGTCTTGGGTGCGAAGAGGGCCGAGAGACTCTACGCCTTTCTCCTCGGGCTCGCCTACGTGGTGGTGGCCGCGGGGGTAGCGGTCCAGCTGCTCCCTGTTTGGTCCGTACTGGTCTTCCTCACCGTGCCGGGAGCGAGAGGGCTCATAGCGATGCTCAAAGGAGACGTCCCTGACAACGCGGACCCGAGGACGGCCGCGCTGGCTCTCCAGTTCTCGCTCATCTACATGGTGTCGCTGGCCTTGGCCATCTTCTTCCCGCTTGTCCTGCCGGCTTAGCGGAAGGCCGTCGCGAGTTCCCTCATCGCGTACCCCACGTCTCCTATGGGCATGGCGATGGGAAGGGTGACACCGGACCTCTCGTACTCCTTCAGCCTGTCCAGGGCCTGGTCGCCGGTCCCCGTGATGGTGAGCGCCTCGACTGTTTCCTCCGGTATCAGCCTCTTGGCCTCGGCCACGTCTCCCCTCCTCCAGGCGTCTTTCATCGGGGACAGCTTCTCCTCTCCTATTCCGTAGGGGGCGAGGATCTCAGGCTCGACGACCTCGGCCAGCTGGTACGCGAAGAAGTAGTAGTCCCTCACGACCTGGACGGCCTTGGCATGGTCGGGGGCGAGGGAGGTGAGCATATAGGAGGCGCGCTCGACCCGCCTCCCGCTCCTGGCCTCACCGCGCTTGACGTTGTCGACCATCCGCCCCGTCCCCCAGGCGGTGTTCAGAGCCGGGGAAAGAATCACCCCGTCTGCCACGGTGGCTGCCAGCGCCTGGATCTTCGGGGAGAGCGACGCTATGAATATGGGGACTCTCCCGCTCGGCTTGAACCCCAGGGTGAGGCCGTGGACCTGGAAGAACTCGCCGTCGAAGTCCACGTTGTCCCCAGACCAGACGAGCTTCACCACTTCGACGTACTCCTTGATCCTCTGAAGGGGTCTGGCCTTCTCTACCGGGAATATCTGTCCGCCTATGAGGGGGATTGTCGGGAAGCTCCCCAGCCCGAGGCCAAGGGTCACCCTCCCCCCTGATGACTCCGACAGCGTGGCGAAGGTGGTCGCAGCGGTAACCGGGTGCCTCGTGAACGTGTTGATCACCCCTGACCCGAGGCCGACCCTCTTCGTCCCTGCCGCCATGCAGGAAAGATACGTCACCACGTCTCGCTGGAAGAGCGATTCATGCATCCAGATCGAGTCGAATCCAAGGGCTTCCGCCGTGGCGGCCGTCGCGACTGCGTCCTGAATGGTGAGCACTGGGTTGAAGCCCAGCCCCAGTCTCATTTCCGAGGTTGCCCTCGGGGAGGCGCTTTAAGGGTTGCAGCCCTATGCGACGCGGAGCAGTCCGAGGACGCTCCCCGCCTCCTTCTCATCTTCCAGTGCCCAGAGGCGCTTCAGGACCCTCCTTGCCCGGTGCCCATCGATGTGCCTCCCCACCAGTCGCAGGAACTTCGCCTCGATGTCGTCCTTCGTCATCGGGTTCGCCGGATGCCCCTTGGGGAGGTCCACCTGGGCCGTCTCCTTCCCTCCCCCGGCGAACGACACTGTGATTCTGTTCGCCATCCCCCTGTCGGGGTATAACGAAGTCAACGTGGGGTCCTCCACCACCTTGACCTTCGCCATGAGAGCGAGGGTCCGGGGATCCCTCAGGTTGGCCGAAGAGTAGGTCGAGTTGTCGACCCTCCCATCCAGCAGGGCCTTGGCCACCATGTAGGGGAGGCTGTGGTCTGCGGTCTCCTTGGTCTTCGGGGCCCACTTCTCGGGGTCCCTTCCAAGGATGGTGTACGCCGCTTCGTGGGTCTGGATCAGGACCGACTCGGCCCTTCGCACGTCCCCCTGCCTCTTCCTGATCTCTAAGGCGGCCCAGATGGCGGACTGGGCATGATACTCGGCGGGCCAGTACTTTACATACGTCCCGTTGACTTTGTACCTCCCCTTCCTCCCGCCGAACTCTTCTGTGTTGACCTCGAAAGGCCCCGACACCTGCCTGAAGAACCCCATCTCTCCTTCGAAGATGGGAGAAGGGCCCGTTATCCCCTCTCTGGCGAGGGAGGCGGCGAAGACTCCGTTCCTTGCCGCGTTGGCGAAGGAGGCGCCCTTCCACATAGAAAGCTCTCCTGCCCTTACCTGCCTCATCGCTATGTGCCCGTTGAGCGCGAGGTTGACCGCCTGGGTCGCCTTCGCCAAGGGGAGGTTCATCAGCTTCGACGCGGCCAGGGAGGAGGAGACCAGGCCGTAGTTCACGTGGTCCCATCCCCTGTGCCTTATGTCAGCCGCATCGCAAAGCCTGCACTGCACCTCGTACGCCGCGACGGCCGCGGCCACGAACTCCTTCCCGGTCGACCCCTCCGCCTCCGCGACGGCGAAGCAGGGCGCCAGGTTGTCGCTGGGGTGCGCCGGCTCCTTCGAAAGGTACGTGTCGTTGTAGTCGAAATAGCGGATCATGAAACCGTTCACGAACGTGGCCAAGTCTGGAGACGACCTGCTCCCGGTCCCCAGGATCCTGGACTCCCCTCCGCTCCTCAGTTTGAGCGCGGAGCGCCGGGCCATCTCGACAGGTCCCTCCCCGAACGCTCCCAGGGCACAGCCGAGGGCGTCCACGACCCTGGCCTTCATCTCTTTCACTGTCGTGGAGTCGAGGCTCCTGAACTCTGTAGATAGGGCGTACTTCGCCAACCGCTCAGCCAGGTCCATGGGGGCCGGCCGGTCGTGTGAGCTTTTAGGAATTCTCATGTATTCGGACTAACCATTAAATCTCGCCGAAAGTCGGCGCCGTAAGGCGTTCCCTCTTGGCGATATACAGCGCAGAACACAGGAGGCTCATGCGCATGCTTCACCCGGCGGACCACCAGGACTACTCCGAGGTCCTTTCGTCGCTGGGAGCTTTCATGGAGAAGGAGGTCCTCCCCCTATCCCCGAAGCTCGACAGCGGAGAGGCGTCCATCGCGGCGCCTCGGAGGGCGCTGTTCGAGCAGGGGATGAGCCGGATCCCCTTCCCTGCCGAATACGGCGGGCTCGGACTTCCCTTCTCGGTCTATGCCATGGCCGTCGAGCTCCTGGGCACGGCTGACGCATCCATGGCCCTGAGCGTCGAGATACACAACGCCGTGGCCGAGGGGGTGCTGAAATTCGGAAACAAGGCCCAGAAGGAAGGGAGGCTGGAGGGGCTGCTCACGGGGAAGACGCTGGCGTCCTTCGCGCTCACCGAGCCCGCCTCCGGGTCCGACGCAGGGACGATGGCCACAAGCGCGGAGAGGAAGGCCGGGGAGTTCGTCATCAACGGATCCAAGATGTTCATCACCAACGCCGGGGAGGCGGATGTCTATCTCGTCTTCGCGAAGACAAAGAAGGGGCCGTCCTGCTTCATCCTCGACGCGCCAGCAAAGGGACTGACGTTCGGCCAGGAGCTCAAGAAGCTAGGAATGAAGGGCTCGAAGACCCACGAAGTGATATTCAGCGGCTGCACCGTGCCGGAGGAGAACCTGGTCGGTGAGGAAGGGAAGGGAGCCGACTACGCGAAGGAAATCCTCCACGGCGCCAGGATAGTGGTGGCGGCGCTCAACGTCGGAATCTCCAGGCTCGCCTATGACAAGTCGCTGGCATACGCCAAGGAGAGGAAGGCCTTCGGCAGGTCGATTTCGGAGTTCCAACTCGTCAGGGCGAAGGTCGCAGACATGAAGACGGGGATCGACGCCGCGAGGCTCCTCTATCTCTACGCCTCCAGGGTCAAGGAGATGGGCGACGACTTCGCCTCTGAGGCGTCCCAGGCCAAGGTCCTGGCGACCGAGACGTCATTGAGGGTCTGCGACGACGCCATCCAGATTCACGGCGGCTATGGATACACCACCGACGACCTTCACCGGCACTGGAGGGACGCAAGGCTCCTTACCATAGGCGAAGGCACGTCAGAGGTGCTCCGCATGCTGATAGCGAAGCGGGAGATGGCGAGAGAATCGTGAAGATAGCGGTCTGCGTCAAGCATGCGGTCGACGAGGCGGAGCTGAAGACGGACCCCTCCGGAAGGCCCGTCCTTGCCGGGGCGGTAAGCCGCATGAGCGCCTTCGACAAGAACGCCGTGGAGGAGGGGCTCCGGCTGAGGGCGGCCCACCAGGGGGAGGTGGTTGTGTTCACCGTGGGGCCCGCCGACTCGAAGAAGACGATGAAGGAGGCGCTTGCCATGGGGGCTGACCGGGGGGTCCTGGTGGTCGCAGACACGGCCGCCATCGACACGATGCGGACCGCTGGCCTTCTCGCAGCCGCCATCAGGAGGGCGGGCCCGTTCGACCTTGTCCTCTGCTCGGAAGGGTCGTCTGACACCTACAGCGGGCAGGTCCCGCCGATGCTGGGGGAGCTTCTGGGGGCTGCCTTTGTGGGGTACGCCCGAAAGTTCGAGGTCAGCGGTCAGCTGGTGAGGGTGGAGCGTTCGCTCGAAGACAGCGTCGAGAGGGTAGAGGCGCCCCTTCCTCTGGTCGCGTCCGTGGTCAGCGAGATCAACGAGCCCCGCTACCCGACACTCATACAGATCATGCAGGCAGGAAAGAAGCCCCTGGAAGAGCTCAGCGGGGACCAGCTCCTACCGCATGGGGAGTACAGAGAGGCATCGGTCGTTTCCATGTCCGTCCAGCAGTCGGCGAGGAAGCGCGTCCTCATCGAAGGGAGCCCTGACGAAGCCGCAGCCAAGCTCCTCGACGCCCTTACCAAAGAGGGGGTGCTCGCGAAATGAGCCCCGCAGTCTGGGCCTATTCCGAGAACGAGGGGGTCTCGAACGAGGTCGCCTCCGCTGCGGTGGAAGTGGCGGAGGGGGCTTCAGCCGAAGCGGTGGTGGTCG
>JAKAPN010000071.1 GCA_021822995.1 archaeon | reverse complement strand
ACGGGCTGTCCTTCTACGACTCGACCTACGTCGCGCTTGCTATGGCCACGAAATCGACCTTCTATACGGCGGACAGAGAAGTGGTGAAGAAGGTGCAGAAGGACTGGGTGAAGCACATCGGCGCGCTGGGAGAGTGAGCTGCCCGTGGCCAAAGCCTGTGGACTCTGCTCCGAGCTGGGTCGCAGTCTCGCGCCCTCTGAACTCGCGCTCATGCCCTTTCGCAAAGGATGGGCCTAACCACCGGCCGAGAGCTGGGCACCCTCCTGAAAGCCGAAACGGGCTTTCGGATGGATGCCGCCGTCGCCTTCATCACCGTCATGGGCGGTCGTTTCCTCAGTCGTCTACGTCGTGGCCTTCCTCGCCCATTTACTGCCGGAGAAGCTGCAGTGGGTTACATGCTTCCTCTGAAATCGAGTTCCTACCGCCAGCAGACTAGCCGTGCCAGATCCTTCTCCACCCGGCGGCGGGTTGTGCAAAGCGGGGTGGTGCCCGCGTGCTCCCCATCACGTCGGATTTCCTGAGCTTAACCTGACGCGAATCTCTCGACAGCCAGCAAGGCAGTCAGCCCAGCGGTCAGCAGGACATAGATATCAGGGGATAGGTCAGGAGTGGGGAGGGCAGATGAGACTCCTCGTGACGGGCGGCCTGGGCTTCATTGGCAGCAACTTCATCGCCGGCGCCCTTCGGCGGGAGGACGTCGACAAGGTGGTGAACATTGACAACCTGTCATTCGGGGCGAACAGAATGAGTCTCAAACAATACGAACGCCACCCAACATACAATTTTGTGCGAGGCGACATAAACGACACACGACTACTGTGCCGCTATCTCGACGAAACGGACGTCATGTTGAATTTCGCGGCAGAGACGCACGTCGACAGGAGCATTTCTGACCCTCGGGATTTCGTCAGGTCCAACGTACTAGGCGTCTATTCAATCCTAGAGTCCTTGAGGAAGGCAAAGGATGATGTCAAACTGATTCATGTCGGAACCGACGAGGAGTATGGGGACATCGTGCATGGTTCATTCAAGGAGGAGGATAGGCTTATCCCATCTTCCCCCTACGCCGCATCGAAGGCCGCCGCGAGCATGCTGATCCGTGCTTATCACCGGACCTACGGCCTGAAGGCAATCATTACCCGGTGCACGAACAACTTCGGCCCCCATCAGTCCCCTGAGAAGCTCGTGCCCAAGACGATAATTAGGGCGGGGTTCGGCCTCAAGATTCCTCTCTACGGAAAGGGGAGGAACATCAGAGACTGGGTCTATGTCAAAGACCACTGCGAAGCAATAGACGCTGTCCTGCGGAAAGGGAAATCTGGGCAAGTCTACAACATCAGCTCGGGCGTCGAGCTTGAGAACTTTGAAGTCGTCTCAGCCATCTTGGAACTGCTCGGGAAACCGTTGAGCTTGATTGAACACGTCGAGGACAGACCAGGGCACGACCTTAGATATAGCCTCGACAGCTCGAAGATAAGAAACCAGCTAAGCTGGAAGCCGAAACACTCCTTCCGCAGAGCTCTTGCAAAGACAGTAGAATGGTATCTGAAGAACGAAAACTGGTGGAAGCCTCTTACTGATGAAAGAGTCCTGCATCCGACCCCTTGGAAACTGAGCTGGTGACCCGCATGAAGCTTGTTATCACTGGTGCTGGTGGCCTTCTTGGTTCGGCGCTCCTAAAGAGCGCGAAAGAGTACGAAGTGTATTCTTTCTACAATCAGCACCCGCCCGCTTCTGGCTCTCTCGTCCACGTCGACCTCCAAAATCAGGATCGGCTTACAGACGCGCTGCGAAGGGTCAAGCCTGACGTCATAGTTCACGCCGCAGCCCTTACAGACATCGACAGGTGCGAAAGAGAACGCGACCTGGCCACAGCTGTGAACTACGAGGCGACAAATACGATTGCCAAATGCGCCCGTGATTTAGGCGCATACCTTGTCTACGTGAGCACAGACTACGTGTTCGATGGTGAAAAGGGAATGTACAGAGAAGACGACGAGCCCGCGCCAATCAATTTCTACGGTCAGACGAAGCTGATGGGAGAGCAAGCAGTCGGTGAGCTGTTATCAGCATGTCTGATAACCCGGGCAAGCGTAATCTACGGTTCGACCCCCTCTTCCGGGAAGGTCAACTTCGCGCTGTGGGTACTTGGCGCTCTGAAGGAAGGCAAACAAGTCGCTGTGGCCGCGGATCAGTTCGTCTCGCCCACCCTGAACACAAACCTGGGAGAGATGATAATGGAGTGTGTTGAGAAGAGGTCGACCGGCGTCCTTCACCTTTCAGGGGCAAGCAGGCTGAGCAGGTTCGACTTCGCAAGAAAGCTGTGCAAGACATGGTCATTGAATCAATCTCTCATAAATCCCGTCGAGATGAGGAAGATGAACTGGCTCGCTTCGAGGCCGAAGGACAGTTCTCTCGATGTGACGAAAGCCGGAGCCTTCCTCAGAACAGGACCCACTTCGATTAAGGAGTCATTGCATACGTTGAAGGAGGAGTTTGATTCTAGGGAGGGAACGGGGTAGTGTCCTTTACATTCGAGACAACCTCCCTGACGGGGTTGATTCTCGTCAAGCCCAAAGTCTCCGAGGACAATCGTGGCTTCTTCATGGAGACCTTCACTAGAACCGAGTTCAGTCATGCAGGTGTGAACATTGAGATATTCCAGATCAACCACAGCAGGTCTGCACGCGGGGTGCTCAGGGGCCTTCACTTTCAGGGTCATCCCTACGAGCAGGCAAAGCTTGTTCGCTGTGTCAGGGGAGAGGTATTTGATGTCGCAGCTGACATCAGGCCGGATTCACGGAGTTTTGGGGGGTACTATTCGATCAACCTCTCGGAATCGAACAGGCTGATGCTCTACATTCCAAGTGGCTTCGCCCACGGGTTCCTTGCTCTGAGCGACCCTGCCGAGGTCGAGTACGCTGTTGACAATCCCTATGCACCTGACCACGAAGGCGGGATAGTGTGGAATGACCCAGACTTGATGATAAGGTGGCCCATCCGGAACCCCGTGCTCTCGGAAAGAGACAGGAAATGGCCAAGACTGAGAGAGATAAAAGACTCTATGCACATGCCGTAGCCCGCATATGATTTCGGAGGGCCTTAATCGACTACATTCGTGGGAGACGCTGTCATGAAGGGCCTCCTCCTCGCGGGCGGCCACGGCACACGGCTCCGTCCTCTCACATATACGGGCAACAAACACCTTCTTCCGATTGCCAACAAGCCCATGCTCCTCTACGGCCTCGAGCACCTGAAGAGCGCCGGAATCGGAGAGGTTGCCGTAATTCTGGGGCCGATAAAGGAAGGTGTGGAAGAGACGCTCGGGGATGGCTCCTCGTTCGGAATAAAGATAACATACGTCGACCAGCCCGAGCCAAAGGGGCTTGCCCACGCAGTACTAATCTCTGAAGACTTCATGGCGGGCGAACCCTTCGTGATGTACCTCGGTGACAACCTACTCAAGCAAGGCGTGCAGGATTTCGTACGGGCTTTCGATAGGGATGGCGCAGATTGTGTAGTCGGCGTCTCGCCAGTCAAAGACCCCTCGCGATTTGGAATCGCAGAAATTGATGAAGGAAAACTGGTGCGATTGGTCGAAAAACCAAAAGAGCCCAAGAGCAATCTTGCCCTAATCGGGGTCTATGTCTTCGGTCCGGCCATTTTCGACTCTGTGAAGAAAATCAAGCCGAGCTGGAGGAACGAACTCGAGATAACTGATGCGATTCAGAGGTTGCTCGACGAGGGAAGAAGGGTGCGGGTCCAGAAGGTCAATGGCTGGTGGAAGGACACGGGAAGGCCGGAGGACCTTCTTGAAGCTAATCAATTGGTCCTGTCCGATCTAGAGGGGAATGTCGAAGGTGAGGTCTCCGAGGACGCCCAGGTAACGGGCAGAGTCGCTATAGGCAAGGACTCCAAGGTGCTTGAGGGTTCGAGAATTCGCGGACCTGTGATAATAGGCAAGAACTGCTTGATAGGGCCAAACGTCTACGTCGGCCCGTACACATCGGTGGGCGATGAATGTCTGCTCAAGGACACGGAGGTGGAAAACAGCATAGTGATGAACGGCTCAAGAATCGAAAGCGGCAAGAAGATAGTTGACAGCCTGATAGGAAGTCATTCGACGATTTTGAACAGCGACGCGACCCTGCCCAAGGGACAGAAGCTAATTGTGGGCGAGAGGTCTGTCCTACAGATTTAGACCCTGTCCCAAAAATGCGTCGATTGCCAGGATCCCTTAATTCGCTGGGTGGCGCGCTTCCCGCCCCGCCTCGACACGGAAGGTGGATGAAACACCGCAAGGCAGCTGCCGACCATCAGGCGCATCCCAGACGAGGTCTAGTCAGAGATGGCACCGCCTCTGAGAGAGGAGAAAAAGCCTGATACGCGCGTGGGTGGGGCCTTCGCGTATCTGTCGAGCGATGACCCCATTTGTAGGCATCTGCTCACACCGCGACGGCCGCAGGGCGACGGACGAAGGAAAGCGCCTCCGGCCGTCTAGGCGTCCTGCTGCTTATGCGTGGTTGGTCTTCAGTCATCCTACAGAGGCTATAAGAGGCACATCCTGACGCGAGCCAATTCCAGGCCTCCCAGGTGCGCCCTCGAACGCACTTTCCAGCCTTCACGAATTCTCTTCATGAGCGGCGTTTGTGGATTCGTATTCCATATTCCGGCGGGACTTCAACGGGACCGAGAGGGCTGAACCACGCGTCCAAATTCCAGTGACCAGAGGAGACTGGCGCTTGCTGTTGGTGTCGCCAGTGGTAGGTCCCGGTTACTGCATGAGCAATTGCAGGTCTAGCCGGCTTCAGGGAGGCCTGTATTCTTCCCTATCGCTCGGTCCTTGTTTGAAGCCAATTCCGTCTTTGAAGCCCCGGAAGAGCCCCTTCAGTTCGGGCAGCCCGATTTCGTGCCTCCTTTTCACGATACGGATCAGTGTCGTCAGCGGCAACGAAAAAGCGAGCCCAACGAGTTGCGCTATTTTTCTCTGATTTCTTAGTAGCAGAAACAGGTTTCGTGTCATGTAGTATTGCTTTATCCCTGGGAATCTCATCGAAGTGGACGATGATGCATGTCTGACGAAAGTCTCGGTAAGGCACGACACCAGGTGACCGGCATCCTTCACCCTGATGGATAAATCGATATCTTCGACGTACATAAAATACCGTTCATCCATGAAGCCGACTTCTTTCAGCGTTTCAGCCCTGACCATCGAGGCCACCAAAGGTGCGAAATCGACACGCGGGGAAGTCCCGCAAACATCCTCAAACCTCCTGCCGTTGGCGTTATGGAGAGACAAGCCAAACCAGCCGTTGAACCGGTCTCCCGCGCTTTCGACAGAGCCAGAATGATCGAGAACCACGGGACAAAGCAGACCCACCTTAGGTCTCTTGACCATCTCTGCGACCATCTTGCTCACGCACCCCCTTTCTAACAAGACGTCGTCATTCATGAAGAGTATGAAGTTGAATCCTCTGGAAAGCGCTAGCCTGGCTCCCACATTGCATGCTGAAGCGAATCCGAGATTGGACCCTGTGTTGACGAACTCAGACGTAGCTCCTTCCCGCACCACCTCTCTTCGTTTCTGCCGACCGTTATTGATAGCCAGAACGAAGAGGTTCCTGTAGGAAGAATTCAGGACCTCGTGGGCGGAAGAGAGAATTCCGTTCACGTTCTCATATCCAACTATCACAGCGCACACAGAGGGCTCGCCTTCCAACGGTGGAGGTTTATACGGGGTTTATTTGAAGTGAGGAATACGTCCGCGTCAAGAGAGACAAATCGACTTGCCCCAACTACGGAACCCTTTAGCTCGTGCTTTGGACGTTCGATTCCAGCAAGAGTCCCTTGCAAAATTTCGTTTCGAATTGTCGAAGAGCGCTGCCTCCACTAGGTCGAGGTAAGCTAATTGAGCAATTTAGACAGAGGAAACGAGAACACAATAGTAGCCATCATAGTCTCCTATAATCCGCCGCCGAAAGTAGTTTCGTTGTGCCAAAGTCTTCTCGCTCAGGTATCGCGCATTGTGGTGGTTGATAACGGGTCGCACATGGACAA
>JAKAPN010000070.1 GCA_021822995.1 archaeon | reverse complement strand
CCACGGGCCAGTTGGCCCTCGCAAGCGGCCAGGAAGAGGACTCTGGGTTCCACCAGTTTGTTTTGGGGGCGGGCCAATGCGTCCAGTTTACCTTCGTTGGTAAGCTGAGCTTCGGCTCTGCCAACCTAACACTGGTGCCTTCGACAGCCGCCGGCCAGGTCTACATCCTGCACGTGATAGCGTCAAACGGGGCTAACCAGCTCGTGAGCTGCTCCCTTCCACTAGGAACAGCAAGCTGCGTCGTCCAAAACCAGCAGCAAGACTCACAGGACTCGTGATCTGCGCCAGAAGGCGCGGGTCACAGTTCCCCCTTTTCTGAGATTTCTTCCGCGGTCGAGCTTCAGACGATCCTTCTGCAGACCTCGTCCGGGGTTTCTCTTGACACCGCACTTCCTTGATTGTTCCTTTCCCGACGACGGCTTTCCAAACTTGGGCTTGGTTTCTCCGGCATTCTTCATCTTTAGGGAATGGTATTGCGACAGTTTCAGACTAACAGCTTTGTGGCTCCCAACGTTTGGAAGCAATGGGTGCCGGAGGGCAAACCCTGATAATCACAGGCCACGTGGCGCCGCGCACATTGGGCCACGGTCTGGAAGAAGCGAACATTCCCCAGCTGCAAGCCGCTATGGAGAGTGGTACGCTCTCTTCAGAGAAACTTGTCAGATGGTACATTCATCGCATATCCAAGATTGACAGGTCGGGACCTCGGCTGAATTCGATCGCCGAGGTCAATCCCGACGCACTTGCGATTGCCCGCGGGTTAGATGAGGAGAGGAAGAAAAAGGGAGCACGAGGGCCACTCCACGGCATCCCTGTGGTGCTGAAGGACAACATCGCAACGGCTGACAAAATGGAGACTACGGCAGGCTCACTTGCACTTGTGGGCTCGCGCCCAAGCAAGGAGGCATTCGTGGCGGCGCGGCTCCGTAAAGCGGGCGCGGTCATACTCGGGAAAGCGAACCTGAGCGAATGGGCGAACTTCAGGTCCAACAGCTCGACCAGCGGGTGGAGCGGGCGCGGCGGCCAAGTGCGCAACCCTTACGTCTTGGACAGGACCCCCTGCGGCTCGAGTTCGGGTTCCGCCGTCGCTGTGGCAGCAAACCTCACGAGCACATCCGTCGGGACCGAAACGGACGGATCGATACTCTGCCCCTCTTCTATCAACGGCGTCGTAGGGATCAAAACAACTCTAGGCCTTGTTTCACGCGCCGGGGTCGTACCCATAGGGCACAGTCAGGACACAGTCGGCCCCATAACGCGGACTGTCACCGATGCTGCGGTCCTATTGGGCGCAATGGTCGGGGTTGACTCCGACGACCCGCCGACAGAATCAAGTCGCGGGCGGTCCCGCGTCGACTACACGAAGTTTCTCGATTCTGATGGGCTCAGGGGCGCGCGTATCGGCGTGCCACGGGAGGTATACTTCGGCTACAGCGACAGGGCTGACGAGATCACAAACGCAGCCATCAAGAAGATGAAGGGCATGGGGGCCAAACTAGTCGACCCGGCGAATATACCCACTGCCAAGCAGATGGGCGAGGGGGGCGAGTGGACAGTCCTCGCGCACGAGTTCAAGGCAGATCTGAACAGATATCTGAAGGGGTTGTCGAGATCCAAGATCAAGTCGCTAGAAGATATCATCGAGTTCAACAAGAATCACGCCAAAAAGGAACTGAAATACTTCGGCCAGGATATCCTCCTCAAAGCGCAGAAGACGAGCGGACTGAGCGACAGAAAGTACTTGAAAGCTTTGAACCAGAACCATCTGCTTTCTAGGCAGAAGGGTCTTGACTACGTGATGAACAGGTACAAGCTAGATGCTCTCGTGGCTCCCACCACATCGCCTGCTTGGGTCGTCGACTTGGTAAACGGCGACCACGGCCTCGGCGGCTCGTCACAACCCGCGGCGCTTTCCGGGTATCCCGCGATCACGGTACCAGCGGGGGTCGCCTACGGATTACCGGTCGGCATCACTTTCATGGGACGCGCGTTCAGCGAACCGACGCTGATCAAGCTAGCTTATTCATTCGAGCAGGCGACAGGGCACCGGGTCCCTCCGAAGTACAAGCCTACTACCGCGACAGGCTAGGTTTCTAGACGCGGGACCAAGCATCGATTCCCCCCCATTGCGGCCACAGTCCGTACCGCCCCCTCGACAAGTTTCCGACACTGCGCGGGCGTGCTTCACTCTTACCTGACTATGGGCCTCTCGGGCTTGCACTTCATGCACGCTGCGGCGTGGAAATCTCTCACAGCTTCCGCTAGATCCCGTCTCTGATAGTATCTTCCTTTCTTTCCATCGTTGAACACCACGGCTTCAGTGAACCGCTCTTCAGAAAGCTCTCTGCATAGAGCCCTGTGCGCCTTGGGCGGTTTTGAGCCCGTGGTAACGATCACCCCTTCCGCTCGCAGCTTGACCTGTCTGAACTCTTTGATGGTGCGAATCTCTCCCGTGGGCTCGGAGTCTCCAGCTTCCGGGATGCTGCCGCTCGCTAAAGCTACCTGGGATAGGGCCTGGCTCAGCGATCTACCGGCAATCCCGTAAGGGCAGGCCCTGTCCCCGCGGTTCACCCATTTCTCTTGGGTCCAGCACAAGATACCATGGAGCCTGACCTTCGTGAGCAGGACCGGAAGGTCTGCCAGCCCCGCCTGCAGCTCGGACATCGAGGGCTCGTTCCTACCCAAGTCTGCTCGGACCATATCCATCGCGCCCAGGCAAATCTGAACGAGTTCTTCGGCGGAAAACGAATTGGAGTCTAGGTCATTGCTAGTAAGGAACTTCACGACGTACGAGTCCAAAATAGGGACGAGGTGCGGCCGCTTAAGATGCAGGATCTTGGTACACTCCGAGACTCCCACGTTTGGGAGAGAGAGGAGCGACGAGACGAGCTCACCAATCCTGGTCCTTGTGTCCCTCCACCGCGCTTCACCGAGCTTCCCCAGTTCCGTGTCGTCGACTAGTTCCAGCCCTGCACGTATCTCCGCACTGTGAGTAATCCTTCCTTTGTCAAGCAGGCTTAGGTGAGCACGCAAGTTGTTAACCGCTTCCAGATCTTCTAACGTGACCGAATCCGAAACGTTATGGTGGTCGTCGTAACCTCCCCTGTAGTTCCTGTCCCTGTAGACTTCGACCTCGCAGTACTCTCTGATGCGCTCCTCGGCTCTCCCAAACACGACGCCGTTCGCCAGCGTTAGTTTCGCCACGAGACTCTCACGAAGTGGTCAGCCCACCGGCTTAATTGGTTTCTCAAGCATCACGGCGGAAACCATCGCGACCCACAGGAGGATGGACCCAATGAAGAGTCTTTCCACGAGCCCTCCATATTGCGCAAAAATCCCAGGCGTGACCACAGCTCCTGACACCTCGACGAAGCAGAGCACCACAGACAAGAAGGCAAGAGGTAGGGCGACGCCCCTCGCCTTCCCCACGGTCCTATTCCTGTTCATTCCAAGGGAGATATAGAGCGCACCGAGCGCTCCTCCCAAGAACGCGACGATCGCCACGACGAGGTGTACTGCCCCATGCCACGAAATAGGGGTTGGAGGTACGTCTGTGGGGAACGCGGCGAGCAAGAGCGCGCCGATCGACCATGCAGCAAAGAGCCATGCTCCGCGCTCAAGTTTGGGGCTGGAAGAGTCTCCACTGTTGGCTGCCAGCATGATGGCAAACAGGAAGCATAGCGAGAGGATTCCTCGATTGACGAAGTTCAGCGTCATGATGTATCCATATGGTCCAACTGCAAGATCGCTTTCCGCCTGGCTTATCGGACTGTAGCGAGGCAGCAGGTACTGGGCTACTACATCCAGGATGACGTAGAGCAGGACTCCCAATAGCGCAATGGCGAACAGGAACCTAGCGCGGTTGGCCTGGGCTGCTTCATCGTACGGGGCATCGGCGGACGACATCCATTGTGCCCCCCCTCCCCACAGATTTGACCTTGACTCGGGACGTTTGGCCTTGGTTAGGCGGAGCCCTTAAAATTGCACGCCTTGTCCGGGGCAAAACCATGCGCAAACTCAATGTTGTCACATTCGGCGTCGGGGTCATCGGCAGCCTCACTGCGAAGTTTATCCTCGAGGAGAAGGGAGGCGTCATGGACCTAGTGGGGGCTTACGATATCGACCAGAAGAAAGTCGGAAGAGATCTGGGGGCTGTGATCGGGCTTGGCTCCTCGACCGGGGTGAAGGTCTCTGACGACCTGCGCAGCGTACTCACCAAAGACGTCGACATCGCAATCCACACGACCGCAAGCTATCTGAAGGCAGCCGTCCCTCAGATCGAGTCGATTGTAGCGAGGGGGGTAGACGTGGTCTCATCCTGTGAAGAGCTCTCCTATCCCTATGTAGTGGACAAAGAGCTGACGTCCAAGCTCGACTCGTCGGCAAAGAAGCACGGAGTAACTGTGTTGGGGACCGGCATAAATCCAGGCTTTCTGATGGACGCCCTCCCCATCGCCCTGACCGCTCCCTGCAAGAGCATTGAGAAGATCACAGTAACAAGAAGGATGAACGCAGCTACGAGACGTGTCCCCTTCCAGAAGAAGGTGGGTGCCGGGCTCACGATGGCGGAGTTCCAGAAGGCGATTGAGGACGGGAAGATCTCTGGCCATGTGGGGCTGGAACAGTCGGCCTGGATGCTCGCTGATGCCATAGGTTGGAAACTGGACGGGGTCGAGATTGGGGAAGTGGAGGCTGTCATAGCCGAGTCCCCTGAGAAGGGCTACGTCGACATCCCAGCAGGGCGGGTGACTGGCGTAAAGCAGTCTGCAAGGGGCACAGTCGCGGGCGAACCCTTGATTCAGCTCAACTTCATGGCTTACGTAGGCTCCAAGGAGGAGTACGACCAGGTCGAGATAGAAGGAATTCCGCCAGTGAATTGCAGGATCAGCCCCTGTATCCACGGAGACCACGGGACCGTCGCCATGCTCGTCAACATGGCGCCCAAAGTGGTCGCATCCCAGGCGGGGCTCAGAACGATGAAGGACATGCAGCTGCCTTCTGCGTTCCTCTAACTACGATGCGTGACTAGGGCCGACCCTGGTTCCGATTCGGGCGTCTCCTGGCAAGCACCCATGCCAGCGCAGTCAGCCCCAAGAACAAGGAGACGGCCTCTGTCTGGGCGGGGAATTCGGGAATGCTGCTGATGCTGGTGCCGCTCGAAGTTGACGCGGTGGTGGTCGTCCCAACCACACTGGTCGAAGTGCTGTTAACCCCGGGAAATCCCAACGACGTCTCAACAGAGGCCAATGAATACGCGCCCGACGCCCGGCCGAGATAGTCGTAACTGGGGGTCCCCACTGAAACCTGCGCTTCCCCATTCCCGATATAGCTGACCTTCAGGTTGTACGCGGACTCTTGAGTGTCTTGGCCAAAGCTGTAGTAAGACGGGAACGCATTCAACAACGCCGCGGTCCCATTAGCATAGTAGAGGCCAAGCGAAGAAGCCATGCCTGTGAAGGTTGTTGCTTCACCATTTCCCTCGCCGCCGAACACCAACTCGGTGTCGTAGAAGGTGCCTATCGGCGTTGAATAGTTTCCATCCGTGAGAAAGTACGCGTTGGTTACGGCAGGGTCGTGGATTGTGACGTTATCGAACCAGTCGGTATGTGTCATGCTCGGCACCCCTCCGGTCAACCTTGTACCGAACTGGACTACGACCCCGGTCCCTGGCTCGGCGGTCGCATTCATGAGCAGGATTACTCCCAGCGGCAACGCATATGTGGAGTTGGCGGCTTCGACTGCGTAGTAATATTGCGTCGTTCCGTTCCGTTGAAGGATGGACACATATCCCGCGCCGCCTTGCGTGGTGATCGAGCTGTTGGTGAGAACACCTTGCGAGCTGGCGTTCCAGACGTTGTCGGAGAGCGCGACCTGCGACGCGGCCGTTACGAAATCCGGGGTGTTCTGACACCAGTAGACCTGGTTCTCCCCGCCGCTCTCGTCTACAACGAGCATGGAGTTGAGCTGAAGCGTGACCCCCGACGGGTTCACGCTCACCGAACTAGCAGAGGAGTTGAACGCGGCCATGCTGTGGACAGAAGCCAACCCCACCACATCGGTGGAGGCCACCGCATACGGGTAGTCAGAACCAGTGGAGTTCACGAGGCCGAATGAAACGATTCCCGATGGCT